>JALHSX010000132.1 GCA_022865445.1 Thermoplasmata archaeon
TATCCCTCGAAGCTCCGGAACGTAACGTCCGTTGCGGTGCAGATGTCTGGCGAGGTGGTGATGTTCGACTGTGGCGAGGGCACTCAAAGACAGCTGATGCACTCGTCCGTGTCGTTCATGAAGATCAAGAAGATATTCATCTCACATCTACACGCTGATCATTTCCTCGGCCTTGCGGGTCTGATCCAGAGCATGAGCCTCAACGGAAGAGAGGACGACATCACTGTGTTCGGCCCCTCGGGAACTGCCGCGACGGTCGAGGCGATGTTGAACCTGGGATACTTCGAGAGCGGATTTCGGGTGCTGGCGATGGACCTGCCACCAGAGGGCCGCATGGATTTCGGAGGTTACTCGGTCGGGTTCGTCCAGGCCGATCACAGCATCCCTGCTGTCGCTTACGCCCTTGAGGAGAAACCGCGAACGGGAAAGTTCAACGTCAAGAAGGCGAAACGGTTAGGCATTCCTGAGGGACCTTTGTACAGACGGCTTCAGGAGGGCAGGACTGTGACCGTGGACGGAAAGAGGATCGACCCTGAGAAGGTTCTTGGTCCTCCGAGGCCCGGGAGACGCGTTGTATATACAGGTGACACTAGACCGAGCAAGAAGATCGCATCCCTTGCGTCTGGCGCTAATGTCCTGATCCACGACTGCACCCTCGACTCCTCCCATTCGGAACTGGCCGCCAAGTTCGGACACTCAACCGCTGCCGATGCCGCCGGAGTGGCGAAGCAGGCCAAGGTAGGCATGTTGTTTCTGGTCCACATGAGCCCCCGGTACGAGAACAACCGCGTTCTTGAGAAGGAGGCCCAGGCGATCTTCAAGAACTCGAAGGCCGCCTTTGACCTGCTGGAGTATCACGTCAGGTTCGATGATTAGACCGCATCTGTTAAATGATGCTCCGGATGTAGGCTTCCGGTGGAAAGCCCGCCGGATCTCCAAGAACTGTCCGCAACAGCGTTCCTTGTCGTCCCAAAACGCATTTATAGCGAAATAGGATTCACCGAAGGTCCAGAGAGATGCGAGAGCGTTTCAGTTACCGATCCCGCGTGCTCGTGAGCCAAGGATTGCCGACAACGGAAACTGTTGAGGGGGAATCGAAGGATGACCTTGCTCGAGATCAATGACCTGAGGACATATTTTAAGACGCAAGAGGGCACACTGAAGGCAGTGGACGGAATCAGCTTCGACCTGGACAAGGGCCAGGCGATGGGTCTTGCAGGGGAATCTGGGTGCGGCAAGACGACCGCCGCTCTGTCCATCATGAAGCTCCTCCCGGCGAACGGATACATCGCTGGGGGCAACATCAACTTCATGGGCCAGGACATGGCCAAGGTCACGGGCGACAAGCTGAGGGCTATCAGGTGGAGGGACATATCGATCATTTTCCAGGGCGCCATGAACGCTCTCAACCCGGTCAAGAGGGTCGGCGACCAGATCACAGAGCCGATCCTGCTTCACGAGAAGGTGGAAATGGAGGTCGCTGTGAAAAGGGTCAAAGAACTCTTCGAGCTCGTCGGCATAAACCCGAACAGGATCAGGGAGTATCCGCACGAGTTCAGCGGCGGCATGAGGCAGAGGGTCATGATCGCAATGGCCCTAGCATGCAGACCGAAGCTCGTCATCTGTGACGAGCCCACGACAGCCCTGGATGTCATGATACAGGCTCAGATCCTGCAGCTCCTGAAGAACCTTCAGACCGAGCTGGAACTGGCCATGATCATCATCTCCCACGACCTATCGGTCCTTGCCGAGACATGCGAGTTCCTTTGCATCATGTACGCGGGCAAGATAGTGGAAAGGTCTTCGGCTATCGAGGTCTTCACGAACCCGCAGCACCCTTACACGAAAGGTCTGATTGCGGCCTTCCCGAACATCAAGGGAGACAGGAAGATGCCGGCTTCGATCGCGGGCAATCCGCCGAACCTGATACACGCTCCACTGGGCTGCAGATTCTCGGACAGATGCTACATGGCCCAGGATTTGTGCAAGAAAGACGAACCTCCACTGGTGGAGGTCTTGCCAGGGCACTATGCGGCGTGTCACTTCGTCAAACCGAAAGGGGTGAGGTAGATGGTCAGGGATATCGTCACCGTCAAGGACTTGCAGGTCTGGTTTCCAGTCAGGCGAGGATTCGTCGAGAGCCTCACATCCAAGGAGCAGAGGTTCGTGAAGGCCGTCGATGGGGTCTCGTTCTCGATCAAGGATAAGGAGATATTCTGTCTTGTGGGCGAATCAGGTTGTGGAAAGACCACGACCGGAAAGGCCATCTTGAGGCTGGTCGAACCGACTGGCGGCGTCATCAAGTACGCCGGGGCGGGACTCACAGCGACCTACCTTAAGGAAGCGAACGAGCGCGCGGTCGCGAAGAAGCA
>JALHSX010000017.1 GCA_022865445.1 Thermoplasmata archaeon
ACTCATCACCCGCCTCGAGAACATGATAGACTCGTACGTGAATAACCTTCCAAGAGATGCGGACATATATCACGCACAGGATTGCGTTGGAGGCACAGCGCTCGACAGAATGAAAGAGCGAGAAATGATCTCCGCGCCTGTGTTTCGGACGATACATCACGTCGACGACTTCGCGGAACCAAGACTTTTCGAATTCGAGAAACGGGCCGTTGCACATAGCAAGCACATATTCGTCGTCTCAAAGTACTGGCGCGACCTCTTGAAGCGAGAGTATGCCCACGAGTCTGTCATTGCCTACAATGGTCTTGATCCGGCGGACTTCGAACCTCTCCCCGAGAGGAAGTCAGATGTCCCCACTGTGCTTTTCGTCGGAGGTCTCGAACCCCGCAAGGGTCTCGAGGATCTGATCCGTGCGATGAAGCTTGTCGTGAGCGGGGTGCCAAGTGTCAGACTCATTGTGGTTGCAAAGGCCGGTTTCAGAGGAACTGACCAATGGAGTGCGTACGAGTCTTTGGCAAACAGCCTCGGACTGACCGATAGGATCGACTGCCACGAATCAGTCGATCAAGAGACACTTCTCGGGTTCTACTCCGATTGTGATGTTCTCGCACTTCCTTCCAAGAACGAAGGTTGGGGACTCGCCCTCATGGAGGCAATGGCGTGCGGTAAGCCGGTGGTTGCTACTCGTGTCGGAGGGATCCCAGAGCTGGTTGAGAATGGAACCGAAGGGATGCTTGTCGAGGCAGGAGACGTGAAGGGAATAGCTGACTCGATCACGAAGCTTCTCCATGATCCTGCACTCAGGGCCAGGATGGGAAGAGCTGGAAAGCAGCGTGTGAAGGAGTTCTCCTGGGATTCGACCGCGAAGGTCGTCCTGCACGAGTACGAGCGCGCGCTTCAGCGCGCGTGAGCGTACTCCTTCATGAAATGGACCTGGAACTTCTCAACCTCGGCCAGACCCGCGAGCTTCTTGTTGCCCTCGATCACCATGAACTCGTTGGGACTGTGGGCTAGATCCCCGTATCCTATTCCGCCTAGAGCAAACGGCATGCCGAGTATCCTGTTGAACACGTAGAACGGCACAGACCCGCCGCTAGACGGCCACACGTTCGGTTCACCGCTGAACTCCCTGAGGGACTTCAGGACCGCTTGGACCACTGGCTCCTTTATGCTGGACCTGCACCAATCGTATCCCGTGTCGATCTCGGTCATCTTGAGGTCCTTGTATCCGCGCCGGTCGAGATGCTTTCTCACGAGTGGCATCATGTCGTCTTTCTTCTGGTTCGGAACCACCCTGATGTCCATCTTGCACGTGGCCTTGTGCGGAAGGACGGTCTTGGACCCCTTCTCAATCCAGCCTGCCCATATCCCATCGATGTTGAGTGTGGAAGAGGTTGTGTAGAGCCTTATCAGAGCCGCCTTGTCGTCATCAGGGATCATGAACTTGTCCACGTTGATGGAATCCTTGGTGGACTGAGCGTCGAAATTCTTCGCGGCAGCCTTGATGACTTTCTCATCCTCCGCAGAAGGTGGCGCGACGTCGTCATAGAAGCCGTCGATCAGCACCTTGTTTCCGTCATCCGATGTCATCGTCTTCAATGCGTGGACCAGCCGCCAGACTGGGCTGTCGACCCAAGCCTTGTTGGCGCTGTGGACCGCGAAGTCCCTCGGACCTCGACCCCAGTTCTTGCCTGAGGACTCGAGTTCGAAGTACACGACACCTTTGACGCCGAGGTACAGATTGACCGTCCCGTCGCCGTCCTGCTCGAAATCTGGGAAGTAGCATGCGTCAGCCTTCGAGAGCCGCTTCTTGTCCTTCTTCACGTATATCGGCAGGTTCGGGCTTCCGAGCTCTTCCTCACCTTCAGCGACGAACATGAGGTTCAGCGGGGGTCTGCCGACAGACTTTGTGCACGCTTCGACTGAGTTGAGGAAGGCTGCCATCGGACCCTTGGTGTTGTACGACCCTCTGTTGACTAGTGCCTTGACCTTTCCGACGGGCAGCTTCATGTCGACTATCTTCGCCCCCATCGGAGGATGCTTCCAGCCCGGCTCGTTGTACGGCATCGTATCGTACATGAAATAGATCAGGAGCGTCTTGTCCGATTCTCCTTTGCATTCGCCGTAGACGATCGGATTCCCCTTGGTCTTGACGATCTCGACCTCGTCGCAACCAGCGTTGCGATACATGTCTGAGACCAGATCGGCGCAGTCCTCGATGCCTATGTGTTCTTGGCTAGAGCTTGGCTGCATGAGCAACCTCTTGGTCGTGGCAATGTGCTTCTTGAGGTCCTTGTCAATCCTGGAGTAGACCGAATCGAGGTCGAATTTGCCGCGC
>JALHSX010000133.1 GCA_022865445.1 Thermoplasmata archaeon
CTAGACCAGGAAGCTCTCGGATAATCCTGGTTCCCCTCTGTTGGTGGAGGACACCAGACAGGAGGAAGAGCATGCCGATGGCACAGGCATGGTTGAACATTTGGAAGACCGCTCCGGAGAGTCCGATCGTCGTGAATGAGAAGGCGCCCAGCAGCACGTATCCCATGTGATTGATGCTTGTAAGGGCAATCATACGCTTCAGGTCCTGCTGGATCATTGCCACGACAGCGCCGTAGAGCATGGTCAGTATTGCGAGTCCGATCATCCCGGGCGAGAGGAAACGAGAAGCCTCAGGGAACAGTCCCAGCATGATCCGGATGAAACCATAACCTCCCATTTTCAGAAGGAGGCCTGCAAGTAGTACACTGATTGGGGCGGGGGCTTCGACATGCGCATCCGGCAGCCACGTGTGGAAGGGCACAACGGGGAGCTTGACGGCAAAGCCGAAGAAGACAGCGATGGCCATGGGCACTTGTAGCATGAGTGGCAGCTTCAGGTTTGAGAGAGTCACAAGGTCGAATGTGTGGGGCTGAGAGAAGGCGTAGAGCGCGATGAACCCGAGGAGCATTACGGTGCTCCCGACATGGGTGAAGATCAGGAACTTCATCGCCGCGTACTTCTTCTTTGGACCGCCCCAGACGCCGATGAAGAAGAACATTGGGATGAGAACGAGCTCCCAGAAGACATAGAACTGTATTAGGTTGAGTGAAGTGAAGACGCCGATTATGGCGCCCTCGAACAGAAGCAGCAGTGCATGGTAAGGCCCGATGGAGAAAGTAATCTCTCGCCGAGAGCCGGCTGTCGCAAGTGTCGTCAATAACGTGGATATGATCAACAGCGGCACGCTCACTCCGTCGATTCCGAGTGCGAAGGTCAACCCAAAGGATTCTGCCCAAGGATACGTCTCGACCATCTGAAATCCGGTCTGGTGCTGATCATACGTTGCAAAGATCACAACAGCCAGAAGGAGGGTGGCTCCGGAGATCAGCAGAGTCAGGACCTTAGCGGCCTTCTCGTTGACGCGGGAGACTATGAAGACGAGAAGTGCCCCTGCAATTGGAAGAAAGATCATTGTTGAGAGCAGGCCGACCATCAGAGCTCACCGACCAAGCAGAACCATCGCGACGACGAGCAGAAACACGCCGAACGCAAAGACCATTAGATACTGCTGAGCAACTCCGGTTTGCAGCTTTGAAATTGCTCGTGAGAAACGTCTTCCCGTGGAGGCTACGCCGTTCACTGCTCCGTCCACGATCTGAAGGTCGAATCGGTCGCCTGTCTTCGAGAGGCCCACTGATAGCAAGGAGACTGCGTTGCTGATGCGGTCGAAGAAACCGTGCTCGATCCACCTGTAGAGACCTCCGCTGACAGAAACCGTTCCGTGTACAAAGATCCGGTAGTACACAGAATTGATGTAGAGTCGATTCCACAGGAACTCGTGGGTGGATCTCAGCAGCGGATTCTGAAGCAACTTCTCTGTGTCGAGTTTTCTCGAGATGTAGAGCTTGTAACCAATCGCTCCACCAACTAGCAAGGCCAGCAGCGTTGTTGTGGCGGCGGCTATGTCAGGTGAAATGTAGGGGAGAGGGGTGACCAGGGCTTCTTTCGATGGGGCGGTTACCAGTGTAAGACCGCCTATCAGGAATGAGGAGAGCGCATGCTCGAACACAGGCCCAGCTACTCCGATCAAGATTGTGAGTGCCGCCAGCAGGAGACATGGAACATACATGATTGGGGAAGCTTCTTGGATCTTCACTCCTTCTTGCTCCAGCTTTATCACGTGAGCGCTCTTACGACCGAGAAATACCCAGCCCAGGATCTTCAGACTGTAAATGAGCGTCAGCGCAGCCGTGATCGCGGCGATGATGTACAGCCATAACTGACCAGCCTCCCAGGTAGTTGCAAGGATCGCGTCCTTGCTCCAGAAACCACTGAGCGGCGGGACGCCTGACAGTGCCAGAACCGCGACAAGCATTGCGGCAAACGTGAACTTCATGTTCGAGCGGATTCCCCCCATCTCATTCATGAATCGAGTCTCACACGAATGTATGACAGCCCCCGCCGCCATGAAGGCTGCAGCCTTGAAGATTGCATGATTCATCAAGTGGAATAGGCCCGCGGTGTATCCGAGGGCGAACTGCAAGCCCATCCCGCCGACACCTATTGCGAGCATCATGTATCCTATCTGGGAGGCTGTGGAGTAGGCTAGGGTCTTCTTCAGTTCCTTTGCAACTATCGCCTGCGCTCCTGCAGCAACGGCTGTGATGGCACCGATCCAGCCGACGATCTCGAAGAATGTGAAAGGCTGCCCGTACGTGATGATCGCGTTGAACAAGATGGGGCCGGTACGTGCAACAAGGTAGACGCCCGCTTTCACCATCGTGGCGGCATGGATGAGCGCAGAAACTGGCGTGGGGCCGGCCATCGCGTCAGGCAACCATTCATGCAGCGGCATTTGAGCCGACTTCCCGATAGGACCCCAAAACAACAAGAGCCCGGTCGGCAAGAGCAGCCCAACTCGTGCGAGGTCACCTGCCCAGCTAATGTTCTTCGACAGCTCCACCAGATTGAGCGTGCCTGCACTCGCGTAGATGATGAATATCGCGACAAGCAGGCCGATGTCACCGATCCTTGTCATCACGAAAGCTTTCAGGCCCGCATGGCTCGGAGAGTAGCTCATCGGGACGCCCCAAGCCTTGTCTCCTTCAGAGCCCACCCACTTGTCAGGCTCGTCAGAGTACCAATATCCTATCAGAGCATACGAGCATAGACCGACGCCTTCCCAACCGAACATGAGCTGCAGCAGATTATCCGAAAGTACCAGCAGGAGCATGTTTCCGATGAAATAGTTGACGAAGAACCAGTACCTTGTCAGTGTAGCCTCATTCCGCATGTATCCGATGCTGTAGACAACGATCAAAAAGCTGACCCATGCGACAACGTTTGACATCAAGACGCTCAATGGATCGATGAGCACGCCCGCGTTGATTCCGAGAGAAGGAATCCACTGAACCTGGAGATCTACAGTCCCACCGTTGAGGGCGTCTGGAATCATTGCCGACGCCGCGACGGCGGCCAGCAGAGGGAAGATTACAGCAACAGCCGTTCCGACTCTGCGGCTGATCCGAGAAGCTGGCACCACCACTATTGCCCCTATCATCGGCAGAATCCAGACAAGCCAGGGGACGGTGGTGTTCACTCTCTCACGCTCATCTGATCATGCTTGAGATCTGGGAGATCAGGCCGCTCGCAACGAGATCCGGTAGGATCCCCAATATGATCGCAGTGGCTGCCAACACAAGCAACGGCGCAGTCATCGTCCACGGCGCCTCGTTCACTCCGGCCATTTCAGATGGCAGGCTTCCGAAGAAGACCCGCTTCATTGTCCAGAGAGTGTATCCTGCCGTAAGGGCGGTGGAGACAACTGCGCCGATCGATATGATCAGCCTTTGGAGAAGAAGCGGTTCCATTGCGGACTTGACGGACCCGTAGAAGATCATGAACTCGGAGATGAAGCCGCTGGTTGGCGGTATGCCCACGATCGTCAAGAAACCAATGAGGGCTGCGGTGGCCGTTATGGGCATCCTTCTTGCGAGTCCTCCCAGTTTGGATATGCTTCTGGTGCCGTGAGCTTGGACGATGATGATCCCGGCAACCATGAAGAGGATCCCCTTACCCATCCCGTGGCTCAGGTATTGGAACATAGAGCCAGAGACGCCCTGAACTTGGACTGACGCGATTCCAAGCAGGATGTAACCCATCTGACTGATGCTCGAATAAGCCATTAGGCGTTTGATGTCGTCTTGGACGAGCGCCATCAGCGCGCCATAGACCATCGTTATCAGCGCCCAAACACTCAGCTGGAATGAGATCGCACCAATCAAGTCAGGTGATATTGTCATGAGGATCCGCACGATCGCGTATCCTCCAATCCCGATCATTGCAGGTGACAGAAGAGCGCTGATAGGCGTGGGCGCTTCGGCATGGGCGTGCGGGAGCCAAATGTGAACTCCAAACACCGCCATCTTCACGAGTAGACCCACGAGAATTGTGATCGTGATCCAGAACCTGTACGGCTGCGGAATCACGGCGTTGGCCAATGCTGAAAGATCGAACGTTCCGGTGACGGACCATAGTATGAGGATTCCGGCCAGGAGCAAGAGTGCTCCCACATGAGTCCACATGAAATACATGAACGAGATCCTGTCGCGATCCCCATACCCCCAACGGGCAATCAGAAAATACGATGGAATAAGCATCAACTCAAAGAACAGGTAGAACTCGATCAGGTTCGTGGCGAGTACGGCGCCAATCATCCCCGCCGAGTAGAGCAAATACAACGCAAAGTACAGACCGGAGTCCTTCGATTCCCCTTCCAGTCGATGAGTCATGTACGGCATTGAGTAGACTGAGATGACACCACACAGGAGAGCTACCGCGAAAACGATTGGGATGCTGAGCCCGTCGGCCCTGAAGCCGAAATACCCGATCGGTTCCCACCGAAATTCCTCCTCCACGTGTCCGGACCAAGCCGAAAGGAGCACCAGCAATGTCGACAGGGCAAGCGGAATCATGGCGATCCAACCCACCTGCATCTTGAACCGCCGCGACACAAACCAAACTACCGGCACGAATACCAACGGCAAAGCAACAACTGCAAAGAGTAAGGGAATCATGAGTTACCCCTTCAGGCGGTTGAGCTTTCGAACGTCGATTGTTCCGTTAAGTCTGAACGCGACCAATATCAACGCTAGCCCGACAGTTGCTTCCATGGCGGCTGCAGCGATGGAGTAGAAGACAATGTTCCACCCGCTCAGGATTGGCGGGTTGGAATACCTTGCGAAGGCAACAAAGTTGATGTTCGCTGCGTTTACTATCAGCTCGATCGAGAAGAGTAGGCGAATCGCATTGCGTTTCGAGACGAGACCGTAGATGCCGATTCCAAGCATAGCGGATGAGAGTATGATGTAGCTACTAAGTGGTTCCACTTGGCTTCTCCTCCCGCTCAATCTTCACAAGAGTCAGTCCGCCAACAACAGTTGCGCCAATGACAAGCCCAAGGATGACAAGGGCGACAGCGTAGGACGAGGCTAAAGACCTGCCTAGCTCCTGCAGTTGCACCCGGTAGAACTCTGGTGCGGCCGGCGATATTGGTGCGAGAAGTATCACTGCTCCCCCGACTGCCAGAGCGACTAGGGCCGCGACATAGGTGCCCGCACGGCCAAAGCTGGCCGGTTCTTCTTCCTCCACAATTCTGCCCGACTCTCTGCGAACAAGCATGATCGTAAATAGGATCAGCACCACAACTGCTCCGACATAAACGGCGATTTGAAACATCGCAAGGTACTCAGCGCCGAGAAGTATGAAGAGGCCCGCTACACCGATCAGGGATATGCCCAATCCGATCGCGCCATAGATCAATTCTTTCGCTTCAAGAGCGAAAACTGCCGACGCGACAATCAGGGCACTGAGCGCAAGGAACATGATGTCTGGCATCGCTACACCCTCCAGACCCAGCCAAAACCTAGCCAAATCATGATCACAGTCACAAAGACATTGGCAAGCGCAAGTAGGAGTAGCCTCGTCCAGCCAGTTCTAAGGAGGATGTCAACTCTCACACGCGGAAACGTCCCCCGGATAATCACAATGACGCCCGCGACGAGAAACGTCTTCAAGACAACCCACAGTGGCTCAGGTACGATCGAAGGGCCGGACCACCCTCCAAGGAACAGCGTCGTGATCAAAGCGCACATTACGTAGAGTTTCGTGTACATCGCCAGGAAACCCACCATGAACGTAGCACCCGACAGTTCAGTCATCCATCCCATTACGAGTTCAGTCTCCGCCTCCGGCAAATCGAACGGCGTTCTCTCAAGCTCAGCGAGGGCTGCCGTGAAGAAGACTGCAAAGCCCAAGATCTGCGGTATGACGAACCATACCTTCTGTTGGGCTCTGACGATTTCGGTCAGGTTCAATGTCCCTGTGAGCATCACTATGCCCAGGACCGATAGCCACATGGGAATCTCATAGGCGACCTGCTGAAAGAGTGATCTCAATCCGCCCAGAAATGAGTACTTGCTATTGCTGCCCCATCCGATCAGCAGGACAACGCTCGGAAAGAGCGACAGCACAGCGAAGACAAATACCAGGCCTACGTCCATATTGGCAATAACAAGCCCTTCACCAAACGGAATCGCCACGATAGGTGCGGCAGCAAGCATCATGAGGCCAAGGGCGCAGAGCATGAGCAGTTTCGCATCAGCAAGTTCAGGAAGGATCATCTCCTTGAACAGAAGCTTGACGCCATCTGCTATCGGTTGGAGAATGCCCCACATACCCGCGTACAGTGGGCCTATTCTCAGCTGAACACGAGCGATCACTTTCCTTTCTAGCCAAGTCAGAAACGCCGCGCTCAGCAGGACATTCAGAAAACCCGGGAAGACAACGATCTCAAGGAAAGTCCGTGATGTTATGATCTTCAGGACCGAGTTGATCAACTCTTGAAGTCCTGGCAGCCCCTGCAATTGTGTCACCATAGATCCCGTCTACCAGAAAGGTACAAGGCGTACCCCAACGGCACCGCGAGAATAGCCACAAAGACGAGGAACAGGTAGCCCTGAGCGAACGGTAAGGAAGCAAAGGCAAGTCCCCATGTGAAGAGGAACATCGCGACGACATCAAATGCAACATACATGATCAGATACGGGTAGTACTGCATCATGTAGCGCAGTCTTGCCTCGCCGAGGCGTGTCTGGCCAGACTCGAAAGGCGCGTCCCTGATTGGATTCTTTCCTTTGGCGCCCATCAACCAGCCGAACGCGAGCAGGGGAAAAGTGGTGATGAAGATCACGAGCTCGAAGATCGCTAGGAGACTCCAAGAGCCAAGTGCCATCTAGTTTTCCTCGCCCAAGCAGCCGGTAGATCGGCAGATTACCGGACGGTACGAATATAAGCCATGTTATCACACTTCGGTAGAATGGCCCGGTCTTCGGGAGTTCGGTCGCCCCGAGACAAGGTCAGCTATTCATTCTACTTCAGGGGTTGTCTGTCATGACATGGAAGTCGCCGGGAATGTCACACTTCTGGTGCCCCAAATGCCAGAAGCAATACGGCACAGACGCTGAGCTACTACTGAAAGACGGAAAAATGGTCTACAAATGGAAGTGCGAGATCTGCGGAACCGAGAATTTCTGCTAAGGCTGACAGATGGCTAGGTCTCTCTCAGATTGTGTTCGCAAGCTACGAGATAGCGGCATGTGACTCAAGACCAAGCAACGTACAACAGCCACACACTATGCGGGGAATTGCGCGTTGGGGCTAGTATCGGTCCGAGTTCGCCGCATTGTACCCTGGGTAGTGATAGTCCTAGCGACTGCATCTGTTCTAGTTCCGATTCCAAATGCAAGTGTGGACTCTGGCTATCTTTCCGTGCTGGGTCAGCTAGACGCGAACAGGGCTTGGGAGTTCGTTGAGCAACTGGCAGGAGATAGTTTTGAAGGTAGAAGGGCGGGCACTCAAGGTGCCGACCTTGCATCCGGCTACATTGCAGATTACTTC
The DNA here is from genome assembly GCA_022865445.1 of Thermoplasmata archaeon. Classification (GTDB taxonomy): domain Archaea; phylum Thermoplasmatota; class Thermoplasmata; order UBA10834; family UBA10834; genus COMBO-56-21. Next base: position 7,558 of record JALHSX010000133.1, read on the forward strand.
AGCTTAATCGGCCTGAAACCTGCAGGCACGGATGGATCCTACAAGAGCATGTTCACGATGCCATTGTGGGACCTTGCCCAGACGCCAAGCCTCGCTTTGGCTGGCAGCAACGGCACTGTCTTGAGCGTTTTCGGGTACAGGGGAGACTTCAACGTGATTCCGGGAAGCGGCGGAGGAGACTACTCCGCGGAGGTTCTGTTCGCGGGCTACGGGATAACGACATATGATTCTAGCTATGACGATTACGCAGGCATCTCTGCTCGCGGCAAGATTGCACTGGTCATCTTAGGAACACCGCCCTCATTCCGATTCGAGCAAGATGATTATGGGTCTCCATATTCGAAAGCAGAGAACGCGTTCAGGCACGGTGCCGCAGGTCTGATTCTGGTCGACAATCCGACTGAACCTACGCCGCACTATCTCGAGAGACGAAGATGTGGGTGTTGCTGGACGGTCTTCACAAAGCTTACGATACTGGGAGGCAGCCAGGAGTTCGCCAATACTCTGCTCAGAGACAGCGGTTTCGGTTTGTCGTCGCTTCAGCAGAAGATCAACCAGGGCCCAACGCCACAATCCTTTGTGACAGGCAATCAGCTTCAGGTCTCAGTGAAGGTGGCGTTCACAGAGTATGCATCGGCGTACAGCGTCCTTGCATTTATCCCGGGTTCCGACCTTGAGGCTTCAAGGCGTGTCGTGATCGTAGGAGCACACTACGATCACTGGGGAAAGGATGTAGACGGAAGCATCTATCATGGAGCGAACGACGACGCCTCAGGTGTCGCAGTCATGCTGGAAGTCGCCCGAGTTTTCTCATTCTCTGCAAGGCCGAGGTGGTCAGTGCTCTTTGCGGCTTGGAGCGGTGAGGAGGAAGGATTCTATGGCGCCTATGCATATGTGAGTCATCCCTATTTTCCACTCGAAGGGACGATCGCCTATCTCAATTTGGACATGGTCGGATA
>JALHSX010000134.1 GCA_022865445.1 Thermoplasmata archaeon
AACAATTACGGGCTGAAGCAAGGCGTCCGCGTGACGTTCCCGCCGAATCTGGAAGCAATGGCCGTCCCTGCCGACCAGGTCGCGATGCCATCAGCGGGACAACCATCTCAGACTGCGTATCCTCAGTACCGCTCTTCGATCACTCAAGGGCAGCCACCCCAGACGCCGTATCCTGAGGAGGATCTACCACCGCCGCCTCCCCCTGATTTCTGAACGATCGGCATTCAGGCACAATCGCCCAGGTCTCATCCTGTGACATCGGCTTCACGGAAGGGCCGAGAGACAATACTGAGAAGGAGTCTAGCTCGGTGCAATAATCCCATTATTGAGAGATGGCCACGCCTTCGGGTTCACACACGGCTCCCTGCACACATCCTGCAGAAAGACGTGAGTGTGGGCGCCTTTTGGGTTTGGACGACCAGGGGATTGGCTACGGTTCCGAATCTCCACATCGAACTCACCCTCCTCCATTTCTGTGTAACTGCCTGTGATGATGCATGGAGAGGAGTGCCAGGAAATCGAAGATTGTCGACAAGAGAGAAGACGATCGACCACTCATAATCTACTTAGCGTCCAAAGCGGATAACCCCCCGCCCGATTCGGGGCAAGGGGGGAAGCATGAACGGCAATAGGGTGATGACTCTAGTCTTGACACTGGCGTGTGTATGTTTGTTGACTATCGGATTTGTCGCTGGGATTGCGCGGCCCGCGGAATCCGCCAAACCTGCGCCTCGCCTCACGACGGATGAACAGAAGTTCTTGGATAGCATCGATGGTGACTATGCATGGGACCTGGCAGACAGGTTATCGAGCCTTCCGTACAGTTACTTGGGCGAGGTAGTTCCTGGAAGTCCTGAGGATCTCCAAACGGCGGGCTACGTCGCTGATGAGATGAGGACTCTTGGCCTTATGGACGTCACCGTGGAATCATTCAATCTTGTGAACTGGGACTACAGGTCCGCGTCTCTAGAAATCTTGTCTCCGGATGTCCCATCGAAGGATGTCAGAACGCGGTCAATGGCTAACAGTCCATCGACGCCGAACGGACAGTCTGTCGAGGGTAACCTTGCATACGTAGGGATGGGCAGAGCCCAGGACTACGAGCAGGTCCCTGGTGGGGTTGAGGGCAAGGTCGTCCTCATAGACCGGAGCGTCGTGATGTACTACACGACTCCTGCCGTCCGGGAGGCCGCGTATCGTGGGGCTATCGCCGCGCTAATCCACAACATGTGGAGGGACCCAGCGGCAATCAACGTAGATGTAGCTCACAACAACATCCCGACCCTGTCAATATCCGGGAACGACGCGATGTATCTCAAGGATCTGCTCCTCCACGGAGATGTAAGGGTACGGCTGGCAGTTGACAACAGGATCAACGAAAATGCCCAGGCGCATGCAGTCTACGGCATGATCCGCGGATCAGAGTATCCGGATGAGTATGTCGTTCTTGAGGGACACATGGATCACTGGTGGTCCGGAGCGAACGATGACAACGGTGGCCTTGCAGCGTCTCTCGCAGTGGCGAAGGCGATATTGGACACTGGCATCACCCCCAAAAGGACATTCGTGTTCATGGCACTCAGCGGGCACGAGAGCGGCACCGGCGGAACGAAGGACTCTCATTGGGACTGGGGCCTCGGGGGATACTACTTCATGAACGTTCTGCATCCTGAATGGGCCAGTAAGGTCGTGGGAAGCTTCATTTCCGATGGCGGAGGAGTCGCAGCGGACTGGATGTTCATTGAGACGACCCCTGAGATCGGAGGGCTGCTGAAGAGAGCCGCCTTTGACGCGAGAGTGCAGGATCTCATGGTGCCGATCGTCTTCACTCCCGTGTCTTCGTTTGACAGCTGGGGGTTCTACATGGCGGGAGTACCGACAAGCACGGCCTACTATGGCGCACTTTCTGGCATAGTGGAAGAGGCATACTACCATACGGACCTGAGCGGGATGAATCTGATTCATCCCGAGTACCTGCAGAAGGATGCATCGTTCCGAGGGCTTGCTGCTTTCAGGCTCGCCCAGGCATCGATCCTCCCCTACGAACTTGGCGAGACCAGCAAGGAGGTCAGAGAGGCGGTCTACAAGCTCTTGGACAAGGTCCCTGAGGCAGATCTCTCTGCGTTGCTGATGAGTCTGAATGGTTTCGAGACAGCGGCCAAAAAGCTGCAGTCATATGTCGACAAGCTGAAGAACCCGACGAAGCCCGAAATCACCGCTCTGAACGCGCAGCTGCTCTCGGTCATCAACGCCGTGAACCCAGTGCTGTGGGACCAGGACGTGGGTGTGGAGAACCCATACCCTGGCTGGTGCAGCGTGTCGAAGTTCGATACGTACACTAATGACATGCCGTTGCTGGACGCTGCTGTCGAGGCTCTGAAGAGCGGCGATGCCGGAACCGCTTTGAGGAATCTCGAAGGAGTTGTGACCATGGGGTGGGGCGAACACGTGAGCTACCAGGTATGGCTCGACTGTGTCTGGCTCTTCAACGGGACACCCTATCTGAACTGGGCTACCGACCACCTTCCGTGGGTCACGAACATACACCAGGAGTACTCTTCGATCAAGGCGAAAATGAAGATCGTTGGGGCGGACTACTCAGCAGAAGTGACTTCCATATCTGCGAAGCTCGGACTCCTCTACGGGAAACTCGGGGTCACGGCTATGGATGTGAAGCTGGCGTTCGACGAGGGAACCATTCTGCTGGCTTTAGCATAGGGTTGAGTTCGAAACCTTTTCCTTTTCTATGCTTCTGTCGCCAAGCGGACATGCTCACCGTTGGAACCCCGAGAGGGGAAAGCGGGAAGGAATCTGTATCGGCGCTAAGATCACGAAATTGGAATTTGGCCAGTGTCGAAAGTCCAAATCCGGCGCCTTGCATCAACCCTCTCAGTCACAGCGGAGGCAGTCTCGCCGGAGCGAATCGCGAATGCTCAGAACACACTTTCCAGACAATAGACTGTCAGCGCCGTCTTCTCGCACAGGTAGCCTGGCCTACAATCATTGCACAGCCTCTCCAGACCCTTGCGATTTACGTCGAGTGTCCCCTTCCTCTCGTGGAGCGCATAGAGTTCCTTGAGGTACTTCCCTTCTACGATCCTTGGGACCTCATTCCTGCCGGCCAGTTGGAACCATTCGTAAATTCCCTTGTCCGCCCTGGATGAGTTGCACGTCTTACAAGCCGTGACTGCATTGTCCCCCGATTCAGGGCCTCCTCTCGCGCGCGGGATAAGATGGTCGACAGAGAGATCCTTGGTGCTCCCGCAATATATGCAAAGGCCAACCACCTCCTGCTCCTTGATGTACTCCCGTATCGCTCCCGACCATTCGATGTCCCCAGACTGCAGCTTCTTGAACCGGTCCATGATGAACCCGAACTTGCCTGCCTGCCCTGCAGACTTCGCAATCAGCTTGGCATATTGCCAGAAGATCAAATCCCTGAGAGTCTTGACAGCTGCTGGAGGCAATTTCCCGCCTGAGGGGATTCGCCTCCGACGTGCAAAGACTTTTCGGAGCTAGAAAGGAAGAAGGAAGGAAAACGGATTTGCCTCGGCCATGTCACTGCAGTCTCCCCGATTGAAGAAGAACCAGACTCTTCAGTTCAGATGCCGAGGACTCTGAACTCTCACTTCACGAAGAGAAGAAGTGAAATAAGTATTATGCCGGTGCAACAACCCTCTGATTGACGAAGAGCCAAGCGTTCGAGCTCACGCACAGAACCTTGCAGTCTATTCCTGCTTCATGCCAACGTCACGTAGCTTCAAGAAAGGATACGAGTTACGAAGCAACTGCAGCTGAGCTTTTCTCAGGTGCTCCCCAAAAGTCGATCGGGAAACCCCTTCCCCTCTAGCAACCCCGTGCATCTTGACCTTCGCGGGGATATCAAGCAAGCCGTTCTCGAACGCCCGCACAAGCGCGCGGACCTGCCGCGCCGTCAGACCGCCGAAGAGGTGGATAGGAATCACGGACATGTCATGGATCACGTCAAGATGCTCTCTGGGCTGGTGGGACAGGATCTCGATCTTCCCCGTTGTCTTCACCTCCGCTATGAAATGCTGAAGCGAGGGCTTACCCTTCGAAAGGACTCGGTGGGTCTCCCAGCCATCGTTGTACATCACGGGCGGGATCAGCCATACATCGCACTCGTCGGCGATGACCGCGACCGATCGATATTGTCTGCAGACGCAGGTGCGCAAGACCGTGAGGGCCGAGCGCCCGTCCTGGACCATCTCACGAGCGCACAGCGACTTCCTAGCTGCTTTCAGGATCTTCGGAAGCGTCGATGAATCCGGTGCAGATATCTGCAGGATCTCGTTCGAGCCATTGCACCAGAGGACCATCTCCGCATCCGGAAAGCACGCCGAGAAGTCGCAGAACGGGCACGGATGCTGAATCCTCACTCTTGTATCGAGGAAATTCACAGTCAATCACGTCCCACAGAACCTAATAAGCTTTTGCCGCCCTAGGGCGGCTCTCGCGTCGTACCGCCCGAGGGAGGCAGAAAACCAATCTCCTCAGACCCAATCTCTTGAATCGGATGTCGCTTGACGCAATGCTCGCGCAGAGCCTGAGGAGATGGAGGGAGGATTGCGCGCCCATTGATCTGAAGCGATACGCGAAACGAGAATGGGGCGCGGAGACTTGCTTCCTTCTTCCCAGCAGAGGTTCCAACAGCCCGTACTCTGCGCATATCGCGGCTGTTGCTTTGATTCGGATAGTCAGGTCATTGCTGAGTATTACTTGGATCTGATCGGCGAAGGAAAACGGGCTTCCCGCAAGAAGGGCATCCGTCAACCAGTCCGTCCAGTCCCCAAAGATCCCCGACTCTAGTATCCTGGGCGAGGATGTCAGACAGGAACTGGCGGACTCCCTGATCGTTGGATTGGGACCCGAGGGTCATCGAATCACAGCGGAGACCACCTCAACAGTGATTCCCCGCAAATCCGAAATTGACGAACATCACTAGAGGCAGGGGTTGTATGGACGATAGGAGAGGTATTCTTAGGAAGTTGGAATCGGAAGGTAGTCTTGCCAGGGTCATATCGGTCGATCACTTGGGTGAGATCAGAAGAGACTTGGACATCCTGCACGCGGACGGGTTCATAGACGAAAACCTCTTTCAGGAATGGCTGAACCACTTCACCTACGAAATCCCGAAGGAGCTACCCGACGCCAGGTTCATCGTTGTGGCTGCGGTGCCACAGCCGATGTATACACTCACATTCCGTTGGAAAGGGAGGAAAGTACCTGTCATCCTGCCTCCAACATACGCCGACGGTGACGACATAGACGGACGGGTCAAGGGACAGATGACTCGTGCTATGGGGAATAGACGGTTCAAGTTCTGCAAAACCGCCCTTCCTCTCAAGACTCTCGCGACCCACAGCGGGCTCGCCTCATACGGTCGCAATAACGTAACGTACGCAGGCAAGTTCGGGAGCTTCCATCGGCTGACTGCCTTCTACACCGACTACCCCTTTGCGGACGACCATTGGCAAGAGCGCCAGGTCCTTCCGACATGCGGGACTTGCACGGCTTGCATCGACGCGTGCCCGACAAGGGCGATCGTCGATGACAGATTCCTCGTCAGGGCAGAGCGGTGCCTGTGCTACCTCAACGAAAAGACTGCCGATCACGCCTTTCCCGACTGGGTGAAACCTGAATGGCACAATGCGATAGTCGGCTGCATGCACTGCCAGAGGATCTGCCCGCACAACTCGACGGTGCTCGACGGATTCGAGGAGCGAGAGGAGTTCGACGAGCAAGAGACCGAGTACCTCCTGGCTGGGGAATTCGACGGCGAGAGGGCTTCGAACATGCATCGCAGGCTCAAGAGGTTGGGCCTAGAACTGACATTGTTCCCTAGGAACTTGTCTGCTCTTCTTGAGCAGACCAATCGATTCGATCCTGCCCGATTGTCAAAGTCGCCCTAGTTCGCCCAATCCTTGTCGACGGACCTGATGCACTCCTCGATGATCTCCGGTCCTGTCTTGAACATTGGATCTTTTCAATTCCCCGTCCTCGAAACGACGATAGGAGAATTGGAGAAAGGGAGTTTAGCTCGGTGCTAAGATCGCGAAATTGGAATTTGGCCAGTGTAGAAAGATCAAACCCGGCTCACAGCATCCCGTTTGCTACAGGTCAGAGCGGACGGTCCGTGTTCCAAAGTGGTCAGATCCCAATAGGAAGCTCCACGTAACTATGATGGCTGCTGTCATGATATGGTCCGATGTGCGCTGTCCGAGTACCGCGAACAGTATGTAGAGACTGAGGCCGACAACAAGAGGGTCATTCAGTCTACAGGACCACGAGTGATCTTTGTGTGTTCAGGTAGTATGTCGAATATTCTCACTACGACATCACTCACGGCTGGATTGCTCTTTAGCCCTGCACCGATCTTCCCTTTCAGGTACGCTTCGACTGAGGCATCGTCTTTGAACAGGTAGATTCCACCTGCCGATTTTTCAGCCTCATTCATAAGCCATATCTTCCATAGAAGTCCCTTGACAGCGCCACCAGGACCAAATAGGGGGGCAGCCTCTAGAAAGGCTTTCTCAAGCTCAGGTCTTGTCACCTTGAACTTGAAGTTTACCTGCAGAATCTTCTTCATTTTCTCGCTCACCTCCCCCTCGAACCACCCCGAGGCAAAAGGAGAATCGAGTTGTCTCATACTTGGGATTTTGCCCCCTTGACCTATCCCGTGGCGTCCGTCTGCGCTTAGCACAACAAAGGACAACTGAGATGAAAAGAAAAGGAGTTTAACTCGGTGCAATAATCCTCTGATTGAGAACAATCCAGATGTCTCAGTTCGCATGGCGCGGACTCTGAACCCTCTCGATCACGAGAAAAGTGGATGAAAAGGTTTTTATCTCGGTACCAAAACCCCCCTGATTGAGAATCGGCCAGATGTTCAAGTTCAAGTCCGGCTCCCTGCACTTCACGCAATGAGTACAGCATCTTGAGATACTCTCCTTCAGCGACCCCGGGCACCTCATGTATCCCCCAGAGTTCGCACATCCTTCGAGATGCAACTCGTCACGATTAAGTACATTGTGGGCTTTCCACTCCAGAGATAGCTGGTGAAGAATGGTCAAGACAAGCTGCGGCATGTGCTACGGAACCTGTACAGTCGACGTGCGCGTGGAGGATGGGATCGTCGTGGGGATCGAGGGCGATCCGGATTCGCCGCAAGGCTACGGGAACATCTGCGCCAAAGGCATCTCAGCCCCGATGATGCTCTACGACCCTAGCAGGCTCAACTATCCCATGATTCGGACAAATCCCGAGAAAGGGATCGGCGTTGATCCCGGATGGAAACGGATCAGCTGGGACGAAGCCATGGACCTGCTAACTTCGAAGCTGAAAGAGTGCATGCAACGGGATCCGAGAGGGCTATACACCGTCGGCAGCCCCACTTTCCCTGCTGAGAGAGCTTTCAACATTCTCTGTTTCAGGAAGGCGTTCGGGACTCCTAACTACTACACCGGGGGCGGAGGACTGCACTGCGGGAACGGAGCTCACATGATAGGCGGCATTTATCACGCCTCGTGGTCCGTCATTCCAGATTTCAAGTACTGCAACCTCGCAATCTACTGGGGCTGTTCCAAGGGCCACGGTGCGGGGCATGCTGCCAACGTGGCGGCGAAGCAAGCGGCCGATGCCAAGGCAAGAGGAATGAGGCTCATAGTCTTCGATCCGTTCCTGAGCACTCAAGCGTCGACCGCAGAGGAGTGGGTGCCGATCAAGGCCGGCACGGATGCTGCTGCGGCACTGGCGATGACCAACCTGCTCGTGAACGACTACGGGCTGTACGACAGCCAGTATCTGAAGTGGAAGACCAACGGACCTTATCTGGTCGGGCCGGACGGATTGTATCTCCGCGACAAGAAATCAGGAGTCCCTCTTGTCTGGAGCACTGTCGACAACAAGCATGACGTTTTCACATCGAAGAACGTGAAAGACTGCGCCTTGACAGGCGACTTCGAAGTCAATGGCGTGAAATGCAGCCCCTCATTCCAGCTCCTGAAGAATCATCTCAAGAAATACTCCCCAGAGTATGCCTCAGAGATCTGCGGAGTCTCGGCAAACACTCTCAGAAGAATCGCCAAGGACTTTGGCGAAGAGGCGAAGATCGGGAGCACGATCACGATTGACGGGAAGGTGTTGCCTTACAGGCCTGTGGCGTCCATATACTTCCGGGGCTCGCAGGGTCACTACAACCAGGCCTGGGACTGCATGTCCCTAGTCCTGCCGAACCACATAGTCGGCGCTGCCGACGTGCCCGGCGGGGCTCTGGCATTTGGCCCGCCTGTCCACCTGGGATATCCTGGGACAGGGAGGCTGAAGTACTCAGTGGAACCGGACAAGGATGGGCTCCTCGTTGCCCGCAACTGGCCGTACTCCCACCTGCCGTACCCGCCGCCCGAGCCCAAGGATCCGCCCGAGAGGCTCGATCTACAGGACATGTTCTACATACCGACATACACCACGATCATGGCCTGGGACAACAACGAGGAGCTTTGGCAGAAGTTCAAGATACCATACAGGCCCGACGTGATGATCAGTTTCGCGACCAATCAGATCATGTCGGTGGGGAACCCGAAGACTCTCTTGAACAACTTCCTCAAGAAGTTCAGGTTCATCGTCTCGTTCAACATCTACTCGACGGAGTTCGAGGAGGCGGCGGCAGACCTGATTCTGCCGGACGCAAGCTTCCTCGAGCGCTATTCATCCGCGACGACTTTCCCAACCGTTGGTGTCTCATGCCACGCGACGGGTTTGGGCGAGTGGATCTGGGCGATCAGGCAGCCGGTCGTGAAGCCGATGGCAGAGCGGAGGGCCATGATCGATGTGATCCTGGAGCTGTCGGAGAGACTCGGCCTGCGCGACAAGTATCTAGAGGCCGCGAGGGAGTGGGTCAACAGGGCCTACGGCGGCGATCTCGATTTCAAGAAGGTGCTCGACCCGAAGGAGAAGCTGAACTTCGAGACCATCTTGGATGTCATCTTCAAAGACAGGTTCGGAGCGGACAAGGGACTGGACTGGTTCAAGGAACACGGCTATCTGAAATGGGACAAACGAGTGGAAGAGGTCTACTGGCGAGCCTTCAACGATGTGAGAGTCCCGGTCTACCTCGAGTGGATCATCAGGGCTGGAAGGAAGAGCAAGGCCATTGCGGAGAAGTACGGTGTTCCCGATCTCGTGGACTGGACCGCTCACAACGCGCTGCCCGACTGGCGGCCATGCCCGACACATACGGAAAAGAACCCGGAGTACGACCTTGAGGCGTTCTACTGGCGCTCCGCCCTGCACACATATTCCATGACGATGCAGAACCCGTGGTTGAACGAGGTCTCGCAGAACGACCCCTACACTTACACGATACAGTTGAACACTGAGACTGCAAACAGGAAGGGCGTGAAGGAGGGAGATGCTGTCTGGCTCGAGAACCCGAAGGGTTCGAAGGCACGAGGCAGGGTCCATATCACCGAGGGGATAAGGCCGGACCATGTGGCCATCGCTGCGAATGCTGGCCACTGGGGAAGAGGGTTGCCCATCGCGAAGGGCAAGGGCGTCTTCTTCAATGAGTTGATAGAGATCGACAAGGAGCATTCATGCCCAGTCTCCCTGGGGCAGGACATCTGCGTGAAGGTCAAGCTATACAAGGACGAGGGTGCTGGCGTTGGTTAGGTGGGGGATGGTCATCGACCTCAAGAGATGCACCAGCTGTCACTCGTGCTCCGTAGCGTGCAAGGCGGAGCACCACACTCCGCCAGGCGTGTTCTGGGCAAAGGTGGTCAGGATGGAATCGGGCAAGTATCCGACTGTCATTAGACAGGCCCTGCCTTTGCTGTGCATGAACTGCAAGGAGCCGGAGTGCGAGGACGTCTGCCCAACGGGCGCCACCACGAAGAGGCCCGACGGAATCGTCGTCGTGGATTCGAAGAAGTGTGTGGGCTGCAGATATTGCGCGGTCGCGTGTCCCTATGGTGCGAGGAATTTCGCCGGTGAGTGGAGGGACTACTTCACGGGCGACCGTAAGCCTTCCTCTGCGTACGCCGAACACTCAAGAAAGAAATGGCTCGAAGAAAGCGACCGAGGGGTCGTGAGCAAGTGCAACTTCTGCGTCGAAAGAGTGGAGCAGGGGCGGAGACCGGCTTGCGTGGACGCGTGCCCGTGCGAGGCCAGAACCTTTGGCGACCTCGACGATCCCGAATCCGAGGTCTCACAGCTAATCAAGAAGAGACGAGGAATGCAGCTACATCCCGAGTACGGCACAGATGCGAGCGTGTATTACCTCCCTGCGAGGTGATGTAGGTTTGTCGTGCATTTCAACTTTCAATCAAGGCGGTGGATGAGATGGGCGTGCTGCAATACGAGGATTTCAAACCGGGACCCCGCGCTCAGATGGAATGGGGTTTCGGCGGCAGAAGGAGATGGCGGGACGGCGCGCTCTTGATGGCTCTCTTCCTCGGAGGCGTCGGAGCCGGTCAGTTCGTTATCTCAACCTGGTTCATACACTCTATCACCAGTGCGCTAGTCGGGCTCTTGGTGGTCGGGGTCGGCAAGACTGTCGCGCACCTGGTCTATCTCGGCCAGCCTGCCAGATTCTACAGGCTGTTCTTGAGACCTCGGACCTCGTGGGTCAGCAGGGGACTCATATTCATGGTGGTTTTCGTAGTCTTCGCGGCGGCGTACCTGGCGCCGGACATCGGTTTCAGCTGGGTCCCATGGACCGCTGAGACGACGCTTGGTCAGGCATTGTGGTTGGCCGCCGTCCTGAGCGCCTCCCTGGTGATGGTCTATGACGGTTTCGTCCTGGCATCATGCAAGTCCATCACGTCGTGGCACACGGCCTTGATGCCGCCCCTCTTCTTCACCTATGCTATTGCGGGCGGAGTTGCGATGACCTACCTAACGATGACTGCCACCGGAGGCGAGATCCTCAACCAATCCACCATGACCAACCTGGACGCAATACTGCTAACGACCATGTTTGCGCTGGTCGTCATCTACATCATCAACATGGCCGCATCGACATCGACTGCGAGAGAATCGCTCAGGAGACTGACTAGCACCAAGCTGGCGATAGCCTTCATAGGCTTGGCGATAGTTGCGGGCCTTCTGGTGCCGCTTACTCTAACCTACTATGACCAACTCAACGTCGGGGGCGCTGTCGCATCGGTCCTTCTGGCATCCTCATGTATCCTGGAATTGGCGGGAGATCTGTCAGTCAGGCACTCGATCCTCAGGGCGGGTCTGCACGCTCCCGTCTTCTCCGAGGGACTCTAGGCCGGGGACGAGCGAATGGTTGTGGCAACATGAGCGGCGAAACAAGTCGCTTGGAGGTTCTGCGGATTAGGGGGGGCAAGACAGAGAGCCTCCGCGATGTCGTCATCAAGGAGAGTCCTGTGACGATCTTCCTAGATGATATCGAGCTCGCCAATCTAATGTGCTCTCCGAAAAACCTGGATTGTCTGGCCGTCGGGTTCTTGTTCGCGGAGGGGCTCATCAGAAGCAAGAAGGATATCAAGAAAGTCTTTGCGGACGAGAAAGATGGAGTGGTCTTGGTTGAACTGAAGAAAGCCAGAAAATCACCCGAGAACCTGATAGCAAGGCGGTTTATCACGACCGGCTGCGGCAAAGGCCTGACATTTTTCGACGCGGCGCTGGATGGTGGGCGACTCAGGAGCAAGTCTGGATTCAAGGTGCGTGTCGATTCTATCCCACTATTGATGAAGGAATTCCTTCGGATGTCGCGACTCTACAGACTCACGGGAGGAGTTCACAGTGCGGCAATATGCAGCGCGAAGAGCATTCTCGTCTTCAATGAAGATATCGGAAGGCATAGTGCGATTGACAAGGTCGTAGGGGAGTGCATTCTGAAAGGAATCAGGACCACCGACAGAATCATGGTGACTACTGGCAGGATCTCGTCGGAGATATTGGTGAAAGCCGCCAGGAGCCGGACTCCAATCATCATCTCGAAATCTGCACCCACAGACCTCGCGGTCCGACTGGCTACGGACTTCGGCATCACAGTTGTGGGATTCGCAAGAGGATCAAGGATGAACATATACTCGAATGCATGGAGAGTTGTGATCGGGAGAGAGGAAAGATAGAATGAATCCTGCTAGGCAGGGTAGTCATCTGGTTGAGAAAGAACCAGGCGTTCAAGCATGCACACGGCTCACTCTGTTCTCCTCAGCCAACAAGTACGCTCCAAATCCTATAGCCCAGAACATTGCAGGATAGAAGATCATCCGCTCCATACCGCCTGCGCCCAGACCAGCGTATGTGTTGCCAGCGAAGAGGGCCAATGCCG
>JALHSX010000135.1 GCA_022865445.1 Thermoplasmata archaeon
ATCAGCGGGATATTGTTGACCATCACGGGCGTAGGTTTCGCCATTTTCGGAGCATACGCTATTGCTAAAGGTTCCAGCCTACAGTATACAATCAACGACAGGATAGTGAATGCCGGAGAATTTGCCGAGGTTGCCCTGGGAATCGGCATGGCACTTGTATTTGTGGGATTTGTTCTCAGGTATGTATGTCACAAGGAGAAGCCTGCTCGGGCCGAATGACTAAGCTTCAAAAGTTGGGGAAAAGTGGTTTGGGCCGAGCCGCCCGAAGTGTCCGAAAGACCTTAGTGGCAGGTAGCTATTTGGGCATGGGGAAATGACTTGAACACTAGTACTGTTGTGATAGGACTGGTTCTGATTGTCGTAGGCCTTTTCGCTTTCTTCTTGTGTTGCCTAGGAGGACTACTGATACTTGTCGGATTCATCATCATGATCATTGGGCTTGTCCAGTCATCGCCAAAAACAGTTGTCAATGTCTATGGGATGCCCCCACAGACTCAGATGGGTGCGTATCAACAGCCAGGAATGCAATATGCTCCAGCCCCATCAGGTCAGACGGCATTTTGCTCTTACTGCGGGAGACCTATTGCTCCTGGTGCGGTCTATTGTCCTGGATGCGGGCGTTCAACCCAGAAATGATAAAAGAAAGGGGTTTGTGCCGAGCCATCCGAAGTGTCCGAAAGACCTTAGGCTGGAAGGGCGATTGTGGTTCGGGGCGTCAGAATGAAGGCCAAGTCGGTCTCAGACACATGGAAGTGGAGGAGACCCACAGCTTGGGGTCTAGTCATACTTTGCGTTCTGGCGGTCATTGAGGGAATACTCCTCTACTGCATCTTCTTTCCAAGTCCTTTCGACTCTGATGACAACGGGATACTCGACTTCGCAAGCTTCGTTGTGAGTTCTCTGTTGGTCATATGCGCCTCGATTCTGCTGACCGAGAAGACTAGCGTATAGGTCCAACCTAGACATGGGAAGAAGGAAGGGGTTTCTGCCGAGACTGGCAATCAGTTTTGATTGAACGCTTTACATTTATGTCTGGCTTTGACACCCGTACCTTTCAAGTGAAAAGGATATCCCGCACTTTCTTCCTATCTTCCTTCTATGAGCCTGAACCTAGATGATGTTGACAGAAAGATACTGAGGGAACTTCAAAACGATGGCCGGGCTTCCTTCAGGGACGTATCTGCCCGAATCAGCGTGAGCACACCCACCGTGAGTTCGAGAGTCCAAGCGATGGTTGAAGTGGGGCTTATCAGGGGCTACTCTACGATGCTCGATGCAGATATGCTTGGGCAAGTATCAGTCGTTCTTTTGCTCGAATCCAAACCGGCTGATTTGGACAAGGTTGTCGAGAAGATAAAGGACCAAGAGCTGGTGAGACAGATCTACGTTCTCTCCGACTCCCGAGTCATGTGCATACTATCGTTCTACAACCAGTTCAAGTATCAGCGGTTTCTGGAATCCCTTGCCTCAGTGCCCGAGATAACCCGAATGGACAACTCGATGGTAATGAGGGTTCCAAAAGAGAGTCCTAGGGCCGCCCTGACAGACGAGGCAGGTCTCCTGATCAAGTGCTACTACTGCGGTCACATGATGAAGGATGAGGGAGTCAAGATCAAGCTTGATGGCAAGTACCACTATCTCTGCTGCAGCGTGTGCGAGAGACTGTACAGAGAGAAGTACGAGAAGCTGAAGAAGTCCGCCGGGACTCTGAAACCGGTGGTCCAGGCTCATCCGCCACACGAGCACTGAGCCTGGTGTGAGCCCTCACGCGTACTTCTTCGGATCTTTGTCGAACGCCTTCTTGCAGCCCGGAGCGCAGAAGAAGTACTCTTTTCCGTTGTATGTGGATTTCCACTTTGCCGTCTTTGGATCTACATCCATCTTGCATATCGGATCTACTGCCATTTCATTCCTTCCTCCTTGATTCTTGGTGGGAGCGGAGCCAGGTCTTCTCATTCGCGGGGCGTTGACAAGGTTCCAGCTCCGCTCCGTGATGGGAACTACGTCGGATGGGCTGATATTCCTTGCGCCTTACGCCGTCGTGGGAGTCGGATTTGCCAACCCCGATGTCAAAGGGCAACCCTTATATTCGGGAAGCTGGTATGCGCATTCCACAGTTTGGTGAACGCAGATGCCGATATTCGAGAAATCATCTGAAAGCTCCGTGACGAGAGCGATAATATCCCAGTTCGCGAAGGAAATGGATGGCTTCGCAGATACAGACGTGATAGTCATTGGCGGCGGACCGAGCGGGCTGATGGCTGCTCGCGATCTCGCCTTGAAGAAAGTCAGAGTGCTCGTGGTCGAGAGGAACAACTACCTGGGCGGCGGCTTTTGGATCGGCGGATTCCTGATGAATACAATAACTGTCCGGGCACCTGCCCAGAAGGTGCTCGACGAGCTCGATGTGAAATACAAGATGTATGAGAAGGGTCTCTACATGACGCCCGGGCCGCTTGCCTGCTCGAAGCTCATCGCCTCTGCGTGCGAGGCCGGCGTCAGCATATTGAACATGGTGTCCTTCGACGACGTTGTGCTTCGCGAGAAGAACAGAGTCGCGGGCGCTGTCGTGAACTGGACTCCAGTCGGCGCGCTCCCGAGGCAGATCACCTGCGTAGACCCAGTCGCTCTCGAATCCAAACTGGTCATAGATGCGACGGGCCATGATGCCATGGTTGTGAAAAAGCTCGAGGAGCGCGGTCTGATCAAGACTCCAGGGTTCGGAGCCATGTGGATCGAGAAGAGCGAGGATGCTGTTGTGGAGCACACCGGATTCTGCCACCCAGGTCTCATTGTGACGGGCATGGCGGTGTCAACCACATTCGGCCTGCCTCGCATGGGACCGACCTTCGGTTCGATGCTGCTCTCAGGCAGAAAGGGGGCCAAGGTCGCATATGAGCACCTCAAGAGTCGCTGAGAAGAGACTCCGATCCGTAAACCTATACTCCTCTGAGAACCGCTCTGCGAAGGAGTTCACAGAGGTCAAGTCCTATCTTGAGACGGTTCTTCCCAGTGTCAAGATCAGCGTCCGACCGACCGTTTTCAGGAATGTTCCCAAGCGAGAAGTTGATGGTTTTGCGGAGGCGCTGGCTTCGGCGAGGATGAAAGATCCGTCATCTGCGCAGCAAACGTTTGAACCGATGTTCGGTGAGATCGATTACGAACGGCGAGCGATTCTTGGCAGGGCCAAGGTCGGCGGCGTCGTGTATGATGGCCGGAGACTCCAAGAAGAATTCGTCAGACTGCTTGGGAGAAAAACATCTCTTCCGACCGCTTCTATTGTGTTCACAGACAGATTGGCCTCGACCTACTCAAGGGACGACCTGCGCCATCACTTGAGGACGGTGATATGCGGTTTTCCGAGCGTTGTGTCCATCCCTGGAGTCGTTGAGGCACCCGCAAAGCCGAGAGAGTACTACCTCATGAAGCAGAGAATGGAACTTGAGGGCGCAGGCGAACTTCTGTTGCAGCAGCTCAAGTCATCGTTCAGGGGGAGGTTTGTGGACTATGACGATCCTGAGTTGTTCGAAGTCTTGAAAGGACTCTCGTTGCAAGCCGTTCTGTATCATCTCACTATA
>JALHSX010000136.1 GCA_022865445.1 Thermoplasmata archaeon
AGCTGAGGTCCGTTATGGACCCGCACGGAGTCGGCACCCTGAGCGCGAACCCGTTCATCTTCCCTTTGAGGGCTGGTATGACCTCTCCGATCGCCTTCGCAGCGCCAGTCGATGTGGGTATGATCGATAGAGAGGCTGCCCTGCCGCGTCTGAAATCATTGTGCGGCATGTCGATGAGCCTCTGGTCCCCAGTGTATGCGTGGATCGTCGTCATCATTCCCTTCTCGATCCCGAACTTGTCGTTGATGACTTTTGTGGGCGGTGCCAGGCTGCCGGTCGTGCACGACGCCATCGAAACCACATTGTGCTTCGCTTTGTCGTACATGTCGAAGTTGACGCCGAGTACTAGAGTAATGTCAACATCCTTTCCAGGAGCGGATATCAGGACCTTCCTGGCTCCAGCAGTAAGATGCTTCGCGGCCTTATCCTTCTCTGTGAAAAGGCCGGTCGATTCGATCACGACCTCGGCCCCAAACTTCTTCCACGGTATCTCAGCGGGGTCCTTCACCTGCGTGATCTCGAGCTTCCTCCCGCCGACGTTGATTGCGGTCCCTTCTACCTTGACAGTTTTGTCCAGCTTGCCGTAGATGGAGTCCCACTTGAGCATGTACGCCAGCGAGTCGATGGGCGCGATGTCGTTCACGGCGACGATGTCGAAGTCCTTGCCAAGGCCGCTGTTCTCGAGCGCGGCCCTAAAGACGTTCCTGCCTATCCTTCCAAAACCGTTGATCCCTATCTTGATCAAGGTACTACCCAAGTCGCAGAATGTTCGGGTGGGACAAATATCTATTGCATCTACTGAACAGAAAAACATGATGATGGGAAGGGGTTTGGAGTGCGGGAAATCAGAGCTGGACCTCTATTCCAAGCTTCTCCGTGAGCTCCTTGTAGCGGTTCCTGATGGTGACTTCTGTCACACCAGCGACGTCAGCCACCTCCCTCTGCGTCCTTCTCTCGTTGCAGAGGATCGAGGAGATGTAGATCGCGGCGGCCGCAACACCAGTCGGCCCTCTGCCAGAAGTCAGTTCCTTCTTGGCCGCGTCCTTCAGGATCTCAGCCGCCTTGGACTGCACCTCGCCAGAAAGCTTCAGCTCCGAGCAGAACCTGGACACGTAGTCCTGGGGCTTTGTCGGCATCAACTTGAGCTTGAGCTCTCGGGTCATGAATCTGTAAGTCCTGCCGATCTCCTTCCTTCCGACTCTCGATGAGTTCGCGACCTCGTCCAACGTCCTCGGGACGTTGCACTGTCTGCAGGCCGCGTATAGGGAAGCCGCCACGACGCCTTCGATGCTTCTCCCTCTTATCAGGTTCTTGTTGACAGCTTTCCTGTAGGTCATGGCCGCGGTCTCCCTGACGTTTCTCGGGAGCCCCATCGAAGAGGCCATCCGGTCGAGCTCGCTCAATGCGAACGCGAGGTTCCTCTCGGTGGCGTTGGACACTCTGATCCTGCGCTGCCACTTTCTCAATCTGTAGAGTTGCGCCCTGTTCCTCGTCGGGATGCTCTTCCCGTACGAGTCCTTGTTCTTCCAGGAGATCTCAGTCGAGAGACCCTTGTCGTGTATCGTGTACGTCATCGGAGCGCCTGTCCTGGCCCTCTTCTCCCCCTGCTCCACGTCGAAGGCCCTCCACTCGGGGCCTTGGTCTATCAGCTGGTCGTCGAGGACAATGCCGCAGTCCTCGCACACAAGTTCTCCACGTTCGTAGTCTCTCACTAGGTGAGAGCTGTTGCACTCAGGGCATCTTTCGACCTGTTCAATCTCTTCTCTTACCTTTGCCATTCTCCCTCTCCTGTTGAACATAGACTTCCTTGCCGAGCACAGCAAGGGTCTTCAGTTCCTTTCGCGGTTCAATCGCTACGTAAGGTGATCGGACGGGGCCAAAGATCTTCGATACCCTTCCAACCTCCCCCTTCAAATTGTCCCTCACAAGCTCCTTCAAATTCGGTGCGAACCTAGCCTTGACGATGAGCTTCCCGTCGTGCGAAATGTCCTGGACGACACCGAGAAGACGCAACGTGCTCACCAAATTCTATATATAGTTTGTGTCTTGCGGACTATGTCCAATCTTATATATAATGTTTTCCTCAAGGTATTTAAGCCTTGAGTGCTACTCCAGGAGGTGCGGGGCGCTGTGCTGGCGGCGACCTAGCACGGTTGCTGAAGCCATGAATGGCATTCCAAAGTCACATCCCAGGTATGCTTCCCTGATGTTGCGCGAGAAGCTGGTCGAAGGTTTCCGCAACGGAGTGGTCGTACCGCAAGGGCTCATCGCCCATGGCCGAGGAGAGATGTTCGACTATCTTCTTGGCGAGCGCACGACGAAGGAGTCCAGGATCGCTTCGAGGGCCGCCGCAGCCGTCCTTCTCAGGGCCAAGAGGCCTGTGATATCTGTCAATGGCAATGTCGCGGCTCTCTGTCCCCGCGAAATCGTCCGCCTCGCAGAGGTCGCCCACGCCCGAATAGAGGTTGGTCTGTTCCACAGAACCGACGAGCGCGTCTCGAAAATACAGAACGTGCTTGTAGAGCACGGTGCCAAGGATGTCCTCGGCTTCCTCCCTGACGCGAAGATACCCGGTCTTGAGCACATGCGCGGACTATGCTCGAAGGACGGCATCTACTCGGCAGACGTTGTCTTGATCCCTCTTGAGGATGGCGACAGAGCCGAGGCTCTTGCCAAGATGGGCAAGAAGACCGTCGCAATCGATCTGAACCCCATGTCAAGAACATCACGTGCGTCGACAGTCGTCATAGTCGACGAGGTCACCAGGGCATTTCCAGAGTTGATTAGGAGTGTTGAGGATCTCCAGGAGGATGCCAAGGCGATTGGCGAAGCCATCAAGAAGTACGATCGCGACACGAACCTGAAGCTAGTGGCGAAGATGATGTCGAAGAACCTCTCCGACTTCCTTGACAGATGATATTCGCCCCTGCGATCTCACGGTGCCATCTTGGCATCACGAGTCATTTTGACGAAATTGGACCGTGACCTAGACCGGTGGATCCGATCGCCCAACACTCCGGCCAGTGCCGGTGCGGGTGGAACGAGGAAAGCAGTCGCGCCCACCAGCGAGACAATCTTGCTTATCGTCCTCATTCTCGACACAACGAGAGAGCACTCGGTTCCGTCGAGGACCTGCCTTCCCAGCAAGGAGAGGCCAAGGACTCGCCACAGTTCAACGGTCACGTTCACCGTCATCCATATCAGATCTTTCAGAGGAGTTGGCTCTCCTGCGAAGCTTGTCTTTCTCGCGAGGATCGCCTTCCTCAGGTCCTCTGCATCCTTCCCGTCAAACTGGGTATAGGCATTGCCAACCATGTTTGCAGAGTGGGCATCGCTCCCGCCAACGAACGCCACATTGAGGTTGTTCGCGATCATCTGCGCAGCGTCATTGGTGTATCCGTCTCTGTGCGCAGCGTTGAGGAGCTCTACGCCGTCGAGCTTCAGCTCCGCTATCTTGAGTCCGAGAGAATCGCAGTGCGAGCTGAACGGATGCGGGGCGATTGCCAAGCCGCCTTGTGCGTGTATTCTGTCGATCGTCTCGTCTGCAGGAAGGCCTTTCGGCACATCCTCAGTCAAGAAGAGACCGAGGAGTTCGCCGTCCAGCGTTGCGGTTTCTGACCCCAAGACAATGTCGACAGACGTTGTGATCTTCTTTGCTTCGAGCGCTCCTCGAATCGTGTTGTGGTCAGTGATGCACAGGACATCCATTCCTCTCTTCTCTGCCCTTTTCACGATATCGGAAGGGGATGAGATCGAATCTGGAAACCTCAGGAAGCTCACCCTGGTGAGTCCCGAGTAACGGGTGTGAATGTGAACATCCGCTTTCCCTTGCATCTTGTTCACGAATACCCCTCGTGGCCGTAGGCCTTTGCGTCTATTATATGGGCAACCCTGCGGATCTGCGGGCTCTGTCGTGGGGCAACAACAGTTATTAAGCGCCCATCCGATGCAGCGAAAGGTAGCATGGCCAAGAACGAGTTGCTCGAGAAGGGCGTGAACAGGATCGAATGGGCAAAGACCCACATGAAGGTCCTCGGCAAGATCAGAGAGAGGATGGTCAAGGAGAAGGTTTTCGAAGGGCTGAAGGTAGGCATGGCCCTGCATACAGAGGCCAAGACCGCGGTGCTCGCACTCGCCATTCAAGAGGCCGGGGCGAAGGTCAGGCTCACGAGCTGCAACCCGCTCTCGACCGATGATTCCGTCGCGCTCGCGCTCAACAAGGAATACGGATTGGAGACATACGCGAAGAAAGGTCAGACCAACAAGGAATACTACGATTCACTCAACAAGGTCCTCGACCTCAGCCCGGACTATGTGATCGACGACGGGGCGGACCTCATATTCCTTCTTCACACGAAGAGGAAAGAGCTTCTGCGCAAGGTCAAGGGAGCCAACGAGGAGACGACCACCGGGATCATGCGCCTGAGGTCGATGGCTCAGGACGGGGCTCTCAAGTTTCCCGTGATGTCCGTGAATGACGCGTACATGAAGTACCTCTTCGACAATCGATACGGGACCGGCCAGTCCACGATGGACGGCATAATGACATCGACGAACCTGACCATCGCTGGCAAGGACTTCGTCATCGCAGGCTACGGCTGGTGCGGAAGAGGCATCGCTATGCGCGCGAAGGGCATGGGCGCGGATGTGACAATCTGTGAGGTGGACCCTATCAGGGCCATCGAGGCGAAGTTGGACGGGTTCGCGGTGATGCCGATGTCGGAGGCGGCCAAGCGTGCGGATTTCATCGTCTCTGCGACTGGCTGCAAGGACGTCGTCACAGCCAGGGATCTCCAGGTCATGAAGGACGGCTGCGTTCTGGCAAACTCCGGCCATTTCGATAACGAGGTCTCGAAGAAGGCCCTGGAGAGCATGTCGAAGAAGCACAGGAAGGTCAGGGAATCCGTCGAGGAGTACCAGCTCAAGAACGGCAGGAAGGTCTATCTTCTCGCTGATGGGCGCTTGGTCAACCTGGCTGCGGGCCAGGGCCACCCGGTCGAGATCATGGACATGAGCTTTGCGATCCAGGCATTGTGCCTCGAGTATCTGGAATTCAGTGCTCAGGTCCTGGAGCCCGATGTCTACGATGTGCCGGACCACCTAGACGAGCTTGTCGCCAAGCTGAAGCTCGAGACCATGGGCGTCAAGATAGACAAGCTCTCGAAGGATCAGCAGTCGTATGTGCGGAGCTGGAAAGAAGGTACCTAGACATGCCTTCTCAGGAACCCTTTAAGTGGCCCGCTTGACTGGCTCACGATGAAGTATAAGTACACCTTTTCAAGGATAAGGCTCGTTCTTGCATCCGAATCATCAAGTGCGTGCCAGTGGATATGGGTGGCAAGAGGCACGGGGTTTGCGCAGCAGCAATTTCTTGGGTGTCTACGGACACACAGCGATGGACATAATCTACAACTCCGACGAGTTCCCACAGCCGAACACATGTGTCGAGCTCAAGGGCAGGGAGGAGCATTTCGGAGGAACGGCAGCGAACATCGCGAGGATCGCCGCCACGCTGGATGTGAAGGTCGCGCTCGCAAGCCATGTCGGAGATGATTTTCCCAAGTCGTTCATGAACGCGCTCAAGAAGAGCGGTGTGGACGTGACAGACCTGGTGAAGGTCCGCGGCAAGCGCACGCCGTTCATCATCATGATATCGGACAAGAACCACAGCCAGATCGGCTTCGTCGATCAGGGAGCTGTCCTGGAGCAGGACAGGCTTCCCATCAGAACGCACTCGACACTCACATCGAAGTTCGTTCACATAGGGACCGGAAGGCCGTCTTACGCGCTGAAGGTCGCGAAGCTCGCGCACAAGAAGAAGAAGACCGTTGGTTTCGATCCTGCGCAGGAGCTTTCCTATGTGTACACTCCGGAAACATTCAAGGCGGTTCTAGAACACTGCGACATGCTCTTTGGGAACTCTGCGGAGTTAGAGAGGGCCAAGGCGTACCTGAACCTGAAGGAAGACGTCGAGCTGCTCTCTTACGTTGACATGATAGTGAACACCCGCGGAGGAGAGGGCAGCAGGATCCTAACCGAGGACGATGAGATAATCGTGGGCACGATCCAGCCTGACAAGGTGGTCGATACGACAGGCGCAGGAGACGGGTTCAGAGCAGGCTTCTACGCAGGTCTCAGCCGTTCTCTCCCGATGGAGGAATGTGCGTGGGTCGGAGCTGCGGCCGCATCTTTTGTAGTCGAGGGAGTCGGCGCCCAGAGCACCCTCCCGACCTGGGACATGGTCCAGAGGAGAGCCGCTCGCAGGAAGTGCGTCTGAGGATGGGCGGCTCGGAAGATCGATTGGACCTTCCAAGCAACATTCTCAGAAAAATCAGGAATGCGAAGTCCGCATCGGTGCTCACGGGTGCCGGCGTATCTGCTGAGAGCGGAATACCGACATTCCGCGGAGCGGGCGGGATCTGGGAGAAGTACGATTTCACGAAGCTCGCCACACCTCAGGGATTCAAGGAGGACCCTCGACTCGTCTGGGAATGGTATCAGCTCCGTCAGAAGGAGATCAAGAAGGCGAAACCGAA
Source organism: Thermoplasmata archaeon (assembly GCA_022865445.1). Taxonomy (GTDB): domain Archaea; phylum Thermoplasmatota; class Thermoplasmata; order UBA10834; family UBA10834; genus COMBO-56-21. The sequence continues at coordinate 6,537 of JALHSX010000136.1, forward strand.
CGCAGCTCATATCACGATCGTTGACATGGAGGATCATTTCCCTCGGTTCTCCGTCCTCACGCAGAACATCGACGGGATGCACAGCAGGGCGGGCAGCCGCAATGTCGTGGAGCTGCACGGCAGCATATGGAGGATGAGGTGCGAAAGGGACGGACTGATGATCCAGGACGACGATCCTGTGACTGAGATACCGCCGATGTGTCAATGCGGGAGCATCCTGAGGCCTGACGTTGTGTGGTTCGGAGAGCAGCTCTCACCAGATGTTGTGGATGAGGCGTCGCGAGTGGCGAACGAGAGCGAGGTGATGTTCGTTGTCGGTACATCGGCCGTTGTCTATCCTGCCGCGGCACTCCCGGCAATCACAAAGAACGCAGGAGGTTTGGTTATAGAAATCAACCTCGAGCCGACCGACATCACGTCCTATGCCGACGCATCATTATTCGGTCCTGCCGGAGAGATGTTGCCAGCATTGTGGAACGCAGCAGTCCGCATCCCGAAAGCTTTATGACCGTTCATCCCATTATACCGAATTGGTGAGGACCAGATGGCCGTAGGTTTCATACTCATAAGCACTGCGCCAGCAAAAGAGCATGAGGTATACAACGAGCTCCTCAAGGTGAAGGAGGTAGTCGAGCTTCATCCGTTGTTCGGGGAGTATGACCTGATTGCGAAGATCGAGGCCGAGGACTTCAACCTCCTTGGGCAGGTCGTTGTCGACAAAGTGCGCTCTATACCTGGCGTGATCGATACAAAGACCCTTACTGGAATCAAGTTCTAGACATTTGATTGAGTGTGGTGAAACAAATGGAACTGATGGAATTCTTGACAGTGCTGATACTGGTGTTCGCCTTGTTCATGCTCCTAGCGGGCATATTCACGGCATACTTCGGTAGTGGCAAGAGCAGGATGATCGGCGTCGCGTTGCTCGTGATCGGCCTGGTCGTTGGATTGTTGTGGGTCGTCATGAGCCTGGACAGCGTTGACACCATCAAAGTGGACCTGTCGAAGGTGATCTGGGACGCGTTCCTCTTCATCCTCGCAGGCGTCCTCGGAGCCCTCGCTGCGATCGGCGTGTTCTTGGTCGCTATCATGAAGTCCTAAACACGCAAACCTATTTCTACAAACTATCCTTCTACCTTTTCTGATGAGTGTCCAGATTGTTTTGGGCAGCAAGAGTGACATGAAAGTGGCCGAGAAGGCCATAAGCATCCTGAAAGAGCTCGGCGTGAAATACAAGGTGAGCATCGCGAGCGCTCACAGGTCGCCCGAGCTGCTCGACAAGTTGGTCTCCGAGGCAGATGCCGAGGTGTTCATCGCCATCGCTGGCCTTTCTGCTGCATTGCCAGGCGTGATCGCGGCTCGGACAATGAAGCCGGTCATCGGCGTCCCTGTGAGCGGCGCTCTTAACCTGGATGCCATTCTCTCGGTAGTTCAGATGCCCCCTGGCGTGCCCGTTGCAGCCGTCGGTTTGGACAGAGGGGACAACGCAGCGCTTCTCGCGGCTGAGATAATCGCACTCAAGGACGAAAAGGTTCGAAAAGCTCTAGTCCGGCACCGACAGAAGCTCAAGGATATGGTCGCTCAGGATTCAAGGGACGTTGAGATCTAGATGTTCAACGCGGAGAAGTTCATCGAGCAGCAGATCAAGAAGATCAAAGAGGACGTGAAGGGCAAGGCGATCATAGCTGCTTCGGGAGGTGTGGACAGCACGGTCTGTGCAGCTCTTGTGGGCAAGGCTATAGGCGACAGACTCCTGGCAATCTACGTCGACACCGGTTTCATGAGGAAGGGCGAGACCGAATCGGTAGACAGCATGTTGAAACGGCTGGGCGTGAGCCACAGAGTGGTCGACGCGAGCGACGAGTACTTCGACGCTCTCAAGGGCATAATCGAGCCCGAGACGAAGAGGAAGATCATCGGCGAGAAGTTCATTCGCATATTCGAGCGAGAAGCAAAGAAGTTCGGAGCGGACTATCTGGTCCAGGGCACCATCGCACCTGACTGGATCGAGAGTGGAGGAGGCCTCAGAGACACGATCAAGTCGCACCACAATGTGGGCGGGCTTCCCAAGGACATGAACCTGAAGCTCATCGAGCCCCTGAGGGACCTCTACAAAGACGAGGTCCGGAAGGTCGGACGAGCGCTTAAGATTGAGGTGGCGGAGAAACAGCCGTTCCCGGGTCCGGCGCTCGCGATCAGAGTCATGGGCGAGCCGACGCGGGAGTCCGTCGCCATCGTGCGCGAAGCGTGCGCAATCGCTGAAGAGGAGATCGAGAAGGCGGCAGCCGAGGGAAAGATGAAGCTCCCGTGGCAGTACTTCGCGGTTCTTCTTCCCGTCAAGAGTGTCGGAGTTCAGGGCGATATCAGGGCCTATGGATATACGATCGCCATCAGGGCTGTCGATTCAATCGATGCGATGACCGCCGTGTACTCGAAGATACCTCACGACGTACTCGAGAAGATATCGATACGAGTGACCAACAAGATGAAGGACAAGGTCAACCGCGTTGTCTATGACATCACACACAAGCCACCGGCAACCATCGAGTGGGAGTGAGCCGTCAGCTGGAGAAAGTCCTTCACCACTTGGTCTTTGTTCTGCATTTCTGCTTAAATACCTCCCTCATAGCCCCATGATTATCTGGCAGGCCATTGTTCGAGAGAATTCCAATGTGAGGTCATCGCCAATCAGCAGATGATTTATATCCCGCGAATGTTCCCCTTCACCATGCGCATCTTGGTCGTGGACAACGGCGGTCAATGGACCCACAGGGAATGGAGAGTTCTCCGAGATCTGAATGTGGACAGCGAAATCATACCGAACAACACCCCCCTCGACAAGATCAAAGTCGACGGGCTGGTCCTGTCGGGCGGCGCTCCCAGAGTCGGTCTCGACCAGGAGAAGATGGGCATGTGCGGCGAGTACATCGATAGGGCTGGCGTGCCGATCTTGGGAATATGCGCTGGCCACCAGTTCATGGCCACCCATCTGGGTGGGAAGGCAGGTCCATCGAAGGTTCCAGAGTTCGGGAAGATGATGGTCACCGTTGACGACGAGGACGAACTTTTCAAAGGATTGCCAACGGAATTTGTCGCTTGGGAATCGCACAACGATGAGGTGACCGAGCTCCCGCCCGTCTTTGTTGCGCTCGCACATTCCGACAACTGTCTGATACAGGCGATGAAGCACACTTCGAAGCCGTTGTTCGGCCTGCAGTTCCATCCCGAGGTGGAGCACACAGACAACGGCTACGAGATGTTCCAGGCGTTCATCGATATCTGCCAGGCGCACAAGAAGGAGTAGCCATGGAGCCAGCGCTCCTGGACATCCTCAGGGAAGCCTTGGCGAATAAACAGCGGAAGGAGACCCTGGAAAGAGCCATCGGCAAGACCGTGAGAAGAAACAACCTCGATTTTGGAGTCTACATCAAGATCATTAGCGAGCTTAGAGAGATGTCGAACAAAGAGCACAGGACTCCTGAAGACATCGCAAAGAGTATTGTGTCAGAGGAAAAGAAGAGCTCCTAGGAACACCATCGCCAGCGCGATGCCGATTATCAGCATGAAGATGGCCATGTTCTTGCTCGACGCGAATACAATCGGTATCGGACCGACCATAACCACGCCTCCGTAGGTCGTCTTTCTTTGAGTGGTTGCTGGAGAACGAGGCTCCACGCCTCCGGGCTGAGAGCGGTCAGCCCCCGTTCCTCCGATGGCGATCATCGCGAAGCCTACGAAGAAGCTCAGGACGATGAGCAACGTTCCGAGAATGAACAGCCAGCTGGAACCGCTGAAAACAGGGAATATCAGAAACAGGCGGACGTCCGCTTCACCACTTGCAACGGCAGCCGCGATGCATGCAATGCCGGACACGAACACCGCAATCGGAACCCAAATGATCGGCCGCAGGCGCAAGACCTCCTTCCAGATGCGTTTTCGATAACTGTCGGCCTTACCATATTAATCTTACGGCGGTGAGCCAGTCAGCTGAGAAGCCTTTTATGGACAGCTCACATTCTGGGGTAGGGGCTCGCTTGTCCACTCTAAAGGACTACATGGTCCAGATCCTCGAGTCGCGCGACTTCTCGGTGCAGGAGAGGGACGGATACCTGTATGGGAAGCGCGACGACACCTCCGTCGTGATATTGGCCGCGAGCGACATGCTCGTCGACGATGTCCAGGACTTCGTCAAGAACGTGTCGGGATTCTCAGGCAGGAAGGTGGTGGCATCGCTCGGCAAGATCGACGAGGGCGTTCAGTCATATCTTCAGCAGAGCGACATCCACTACTGGGGTAGGGAGGAGATAGAGCACGAGATCGGCAACCTGCAGCTCGAGACCGTTGGTAACAGCAGAGGCAGTAGTCTGATCGACGAGATAATGTCGGATGATGTCCCCGAGAAGATGTCAGAGCCGCCTGAGCAGGCCATCCCGATCATAGTCGAGAGTTCCGAGGAGCGCACCGAGAGGATTGTGAAACCCAACATCACTCTCGAAGACGTGAAGTACCTGGCCAGGCACGAGGTCCAGGGCTACAAGTACGACCTCGAACTAGTCCCGCACTATCTATTTCACTTCGTCTTGAACCTCGAAGGCGGAAATCAGAAGGCGGGAATCGCGGCCGTCAACGCACTCACGAGTCGTGTCGAGACTTGGAGATGGGGATTCGAGCTCGTGGATTCCATAGACCTGCCGCATTCGAAGCGCGAGCCGAAGATCGACTACGAGACCGCGAAGCAGATTGCACAGGACCTCATCGAGCGGGAACACAAATCCCATGTAGAGACCGTCCAGGATTTCGGGCACTCAGAGATAATCGAACGGGAGAAGACGCAGAAGGACTCGATGCTAATAGAGCCGAAAGGGCTCGTGTACCTGCCGGTCTGGTGCGTCGAAGGCAGGGGAGGTGCGATGATCGTCAACTCCTCTAGTGGCAAGATAATGAGCGAGCATCTTCACGGGGTCAAGCAGATTCAGGAGACTAAACTAGGCTGAGCCTGCGAAACCTGTCCATTATGCCATGCCAGTGCGTGCCCTTCCAGTACACTTTCCCGCACTTCGAGCACTTCCAGAATTTGTCGTTATTCTCGAACGCGCCCTCGGGCACGGATTCCTTCGCCTGCGCCTTATCGAGGTCTGCCAAATCTCCGTTGCAGGCCGAACATCTGATCAGATCGTCATGGAACTTCAGTCCGTACTTCTCTGCTATTGCCTTGAGCTGCAAATCGAGGTCGTCCGCCTCGATCATCAGGGCGCCAGGTTCCTTGGCAAGTTCCCGGTCCCTCGTCAGAATGAACCTGCTCTCGGCTCTCGCCAGGTTCGCGATTCCAGGGTCGTCCAGGCTCTTGTCGTAGACGGTGTCATATCCCATGATTCTGAGCCATCTCGCCAGCGATCCCAGCATGTGGTCCGCGACGAACCTCGGGGTGCCGCCTCCCTCGGTCACTTGACCACCTCGTACGTGAGCAGTACGCCGTTTCCAACAGCCTTCATCCTTCTGAGCCTTAGAGCGACGATCGCCTTTTCGGTCTCAGCCCCGGCTCCTCCAGCCGGTGTGGGCGATTTGTCTCCTCCGATCACCATGCTGCCAACGAAGATGTTGACCTCATCCGCAATCCTGGACCGCAAGAACGACCATATCACCTTGGAGCCCCCTTCGACCAAGAGGGTTCTGGTCCCCTTCTTTTCGAGGATTCTCATCAGCTTCTTCAGATCGACCTCTTGCTTCCCGCATCTCGTCGTCGCCGCATTGGGGAAGACCTTCTTGCACTTCTCGTTCGTGACTATCAATGTCTTTGAGGTCCCGTCCAGGACAAGCGCGTTCTTCGGGGTCCTTCCTTTCGAATCGAGGATGATCCGCAAAGGATGCCTCGGCCTCTTCACGTACTTCGGATTGACTGTCAGTTTCGGGTTGTCAGAGATCACAGTCTCCACCCCAACCAGAATGGCATCCGAGGAATTCCTCAGCTTGTGCACTCTTCTCTTGTCCTCTTCGTTGGAGATATGGGTCTGTCGCCTGGTTCTGAGCGCAGTCTTCCCGTCAGCCGACATCGCGCAATTGACAACTATTTTCAATGTGATCGAAGGTTAGCATGTTGCGCTCAGGTAAGAAACTTTCGGGGCTTGCGAGTCAGTACGAGAGCGAGTTTTCCATGGAGCCTACCCAGCAACTGCCGTTTCCTAAGACTTATATGCGGAGCATCTCATTTGGGCAGTGATGGACAGGAACGACGTAAGAATACACGAGTTCAAGCGGGTGGACCTCAAGGGAGCCACGATAATAGACGGATTCCCAAGCGTGGGCCTTGTGAGTTCCATCGCCGCCAACTACCTGATCAAAGTTCTGGACATGGAACACATCGGGATTATGGATTCCGTTCACTTCCCGACGGTCTCGTTGGTCCGTGATGCGACACCACTCAGTCCAGTGAGAATCTACGCGGGCAAGAAGGGGAAGATGGGAGATCAGATAGTCGCCTTCATATCGGAGTTCCAGGCGCCACCGAACCTCATCAGGCCCATAGCCTACACGCTCGTCGACTGGGCCGAGGAGCAGAAATGCAAGATGATAGTGTCTCCTGAAGGGCTCGTTGTGGACCCGGAGCTGAGGGACAGCGCGGAGATATCCGATGTGGTTTTCGGAATCGCGAGCACACAGAGGGCCAGGGAATTGTTGAAGCAGCACGGGATACAATCGTTCGAAGAGGGAGTCATCTCGGGCATCGCGGGCGTTCTCCTCAACGAGGGCAGGAAGCGCGATTTCGACGTGATGACTCTTCTGGCTGAGGCCCATCCAGATTTCCCAGATGCGAAAGCGGCAGCGCTCGTACTCGAAGCCATCGACGATATCCTGCTCGGAATCGATTTCGATGCGAAACCTCTGTTCGAGGAGGCCCAGCGGATAGAGTCGCACATAAGAGAAATACAGAAACAAGCCGTAGTAAAGAAGGATGACAAGGGTGCGCCCAGGCCGGCCATGTACGGCTAGGCGGTGGAGATTTCTGTCAGACCTTTCTTCTCTTTGACTGAGAACCTCTTCCCGACGAACTTCTCAATTGCCCAGATGTTCGTCTTCGCATGGCTTGTCAACTCCTCGGCCAGTATCCGGGACTTGCCTTCCGCCAAAGCCATGTACGGCAGTATCTGGTCCAGCATGTGTTGGTCCACCGATGCCCCGGAGAGAAGCGTCTCTTTGAGGTCGGATGAGCAATCCTCCCCGAGAGCCTCCGACTTGACGCCCTTCGCGCCCAGAGCGGATTCCCCGATTACGGAATTCTCGCATGTCGCAGCCAACACTATCCCCGCACCTGTGCTGGGGCCCCTCCTGATGTCCGAATCAACCCTGACATCTTTGAAATCGAGCATGTTCTTCAAGACGGAGTGTCTCATCCTGGACGTGACGTGCTCCGGGAGATTCTGAGCGTAGGCACAGCCATCAATCGACAGAACAGCACCTCGCTCGCCAAGGTCCAGACCAGAAAACTTGGCCACTGGAGATATCTCCACGGCCACCTCTCCACCGCCCTCCGGATAGAACCCTCTCGAGTTGATCTCGAGATTGCATGCGGGGCCGAATCTCGTCAGAATCGGAAGGTGCACTAGTCTCATAAAATCGATCGGAGGTGACCATCTGACGTCAGTGCGTCCCTTGACGACAAGGTTGACCCTGGACCTGGACATCGCGGCCGGCAGTAGACAGCTCTGTACGACAAGAGATATGCTCCCTGCTGTTCCCACATCGAAATCGAATGTCCCGCCTGTCAGCTGGTTCGGCTTGAACACGATCTTCTTTGAGCCAGCGAACAGGCCGTCCACCTCGGCGTCGCATAGTTCCGCGACCGCCTCGATGCTCGTCACATGTGAGGGCGAAATGCCGGGGTTCGGCCGTCCTGCGCGTATGTTGCTTATCAGGACCTCCTTCCGCGTGACCGCGGAAAGCGAGATCGCCGTGCGGAGAATCTGTCCCCCGCCCTCGCCGTGAGACCCATCTAT
>JALHSX010000137.1 GCA_022865445.1 Thermoplasmata archaeon
GAGCTTCTTGTCGCCGACCATGTACTCGACATATTCCTTGCCTATCGTGACCCCCTGGTCCTTGGCCGGGATGAGCACTCGGTGATCCAGTTCCGCCGCCACGCCCCGTAGAAATTCCTTCACGCTGACGAAATCCATGACGACTCCGTCCGTGCCCATCTCACCCTCAATCTTCATGTTGATCGCATAGTCATGGCCGTGGAGTCTTCCGCACTTCGAGTGCATTGGGATTATGTGTGTGGCTGAGAAGCTTATCTTCGAGGCCCAACCATTGATTTCCAGTCGCATTACTAAAGGGATAGTTCAATGGCACTAAAATAGTTTCAGGCTTGCGTCATAGGTTTTGACCTCGACTCGGCCAGACCAGCTGCGAAGAGCACGGAATCCGAGAAATCGGCCTTACCCCTGGATGTATCAACAAAAACCTTGTCGAGGTTCACCACGGGGGCTCCATAGGCTCTCGTGGCGCCCACGAAATGGAGTGATCGGAAGATCAGGTTCCCAGATACACCATCAGGGGCAATGACAAGGTCACAATCCCTAACAGCGTCTTCGAGCAGGATTGCGTAGTGTCTTGCATCCGTCCCCTGTTCCCTCAGTGTTTTGGCCAGCGTCTCGCCTTCTTCGAGGCTCTTTCTGATCTGACGTCCTCGACTCCCATCCTCCAATCGTCCTTTCGATAGGATTCCAGTCTTCAGGTTCCAGCCCAGCCTCGAGAAGTACTCTATCGTAGCAGAGGCGAGCCTGATCCTTGAGGGGTAGTCAATGCCCTCATCGATTCCGACTTGAGCCAGGATGAATGGCTTCCCGTGCGAATCCTCCAGGACCGCAGCCCTCATGACTTCTTTCAACCTGAATTCGTCCTTCAGGCATTGCAGCACTTTGGATGAACTCAACGTTCCCCGAACAGCGACGCCGATCTCGCCTCGTTTCAAGGAGACGACCAAGTCTCTAGGCTGCTCAAAACCAACGATTTGGATCCGACTCCCCGACGATGCCACGAGTCTCTTCGTGTCGGCCAGCACTTCAGACGACCCGCCTATGCCCACCTTCACGCGGCTTCGAGCGCCGCGGGACAAGAGGGCGTTGACGTCGATCATGAGTGTGCGACCTCCTCAGAGCTCATCCTCGGTCATCTGATCAAAAGAGTAATTCTCCCACTTTCGAACTCCTAGGACTATCTCAAGCTCCTGCGGAGTGAGAAGTGGTTTGTCATACACCGCGACATCATCAATGGCAATCCTCGGACAGGCGGTAGACACATAGGCATCAAAGCCAAGTGACCTCAGCTTCTCGGGGTCGAACTTGTCCATGAGTATCAGAGCCGCGTCCTTCTTCTTCCATCTGAGGAGCTTCCTCAGCTCCTTCGCCCGCCGCATCCGCCTCTGGCCGAGCTTCTCACCGACGATGATCCCGAAAGTCCGGGCGCGTTCCGCCTTCTCGATCACCGCATGCCGCTGCCTGAGGATCTTGTCCTTCGCCTGGTCTATCTCCCTCGGCTCCTCAAGATTAGGGTCCAGGATCACAACCTTCTTTCCCGTCGCAAGATGCACGCCTAGCGCATGGAACGTCCCGCTGCCAATCAACAGATAGCTGTTCACTTCCTTGGCAATCGAAGTAGCGGACGTGAAGTTGCATCCGAGCACCTCACCTGCATGTGAGATCCTGCTGTCGCCTTCTCCGATCCTGGTCTTGATGCCCATGTTCTCCAGGCCCTCGATGACATCATCTAGATCCATGAGGTGTTGCGAAGTGGCCAGTACGCCGACAGGCTCCTGGATCAGCCCTACGGACTTTTTCAACTGATCCCCGAGTGGGACATTGGACCGGGCGGGGACGAAGATCAGTGGCTTTGAGAACCTCAGCGATGGTATCGGCGAATGACCGACATTGACAATCGCATCGACAATATCGAAGAGGGAGCTCGGGACATCACAGGCACCGAAACACGGCTCCGCGACGACAAGGACCTCTACTCCAGCTTTGCTCTCGATGTCCTCCGCGATCTGGTAGGCGCGCTTCTTCATGCCCTCGGGGACCTGGAGAGCGATGATCCTAGCCTTGAGCCTCTTGATCTCTGAGATTGCGCTTGTGAGATCTACATCGTACATGATTGGGTACCAACCAAAGGTCTTCCGAGCATTTCCGGATGCGGGACTGGGTCGAACGACTGTGGTAACGAGAAGGGTGATAAAAACATTATGCGCCAGAGAGGAGGTCCGAAGTCGATCAGGCTGCTACAGGCGAGCCGCGCTCTACCTCGATATAGCACGGCGATGGCAATTTGATTGCAGCCCGCTTCAGCGCCAGTTTCGCGGTCGCGAAGTTCGCCGGACTCGTCTCCAAGGTTATGATCTTTTGGTCCGCGCTGACTCTGGCCGCCGTCCCGACGGGCTTGCCGAACGCTTTCCTCATGCCCTCGGAGATACGGTCAGCACCCGCGCCTGTCGCGATCTTGTTCTCCCTGATGACGTTGTGAGGGTAGACTCTGATCTTGAGATGATAGCCGTTCTGAGGTATCTTCTTCGATAGGAACCTGTTCGCCGAGATACGAGCGGCCTCCAATGCTATGTGTCTGATCTGACACTGTTCCACAACATGCAGTGTCATCCGGACTGCATAGTCTCCCTTCTGCCCATGCTCGAATTGTGTGATCCTGTTTGAAGGAACGCCTCCCATGTATTCCCTGCGGCAGTAGGCCTGCCCTTTGATCTCCCTGTACATGCTTCCGGGCTTGCGAGACATTGGACCACCAGTTGCGAATTCTATCTCAGGTTTGCTGAGATATTGGTTGTCGTATTTAAACCTCTCCCAAATGACCGGCCTATTGGTTTCGATGCTGGCTATGCGAACTCCGCCAACAAGCATTATCTAAGCTCAGCCCAATTACCGCGACGATATGGGAAGGAGACATCTAGGAAAGCGTGATGCCAAGGACATCGCGAGAGAGCGCATAGACGGACTGTTCGCGCTCGCGGAACAAGAGGTTCACAAAGGATCGGCAGAAAGGTCCAAGAGATATGTCTCCCTTGCTTTGAGAATCGGCGAGCGCCACAAGGTGAGGACAGGATACAAGAGGACATACTGCCCTGAGTGCCACTCGTTCTTCGCGCCGCCCATCAACGTTCGCGTGAGGACGGGCAGAGGGAGCATCTCAATGACATGTCTCGCATGCGGACATATATCAAGGTACCCGCTCGTGCAGAAGAGGAGGTAGGATCTTGGACAAGAAGAGAATCTTCGAGCTGAGGGGCAAGGCCCAGGCACTCCAGGCAACCGTACACATAGGCAAGGAAGGCATCACACCGACAGTCATCGATGAGATCACGAAACAGCTCAAGAAGACGAAGTTGGTGAAGGTCAAGTTGTTGCCCGCCCTCGAGAAGGATAGGAAAGAAGCCGGGTCTGAACTCGCAAAGGCAACTTCCTCGGTCCTCGTCGAGGTCAGAGGAAGGACTGTGGTGCTTGCTACTGATTAAGGTCACGTGACTCTCATGAC
>JALHSX010000138.1 GCA_022865445.1 Thermoplasmata archaeon
CCTGAGAGAGCACATGAGCAAATTCGGTCAGAGAATGTTGGATGAAAACAAAGTACCTTATGTCAGGAACATCTCTAAGTGGATAGGTTCAAGCAACTACCAACGCTGGGCCCACTTGCTTGAGTTTATCGAATCCAACTATCCCGGCATTTTTGCTCCGGACTGGCTGTTTGGAGGGAAGAAGCATGGGTGGGGGTTGTGTTTCAAGAAGTCGAAATCATTCTGCACGTTGATTCCCGAACGGAACCGACTCGTGATCGAGATCGTGCCCGGCGGAGCGGAAAGGGAGAAAGCCGAAGCCATCTTGCACGAATTGAGTCCCAGTGTCCGCAAAAAATACGCAGAGGCAGCGACCTATCACGATGGAAAGTGGCTTGCTATCGCCGTTGATCGAGACCAAATTCTTGAGGATGTCAAGAGATAACTTGCAATCAAACGCAAACCTAAGCAAGCCTCCTCCGTTGAAGCTCCCCGCCCTACAGGCGGGGCTTCCCGGGGATGAATTGTCATTATAGATTGTGCCCCTTTCATAACCCCTCATCCCACGATTGGCGGAACTGGAAACATGGCGATCAAGAAGCTCACCGGAGGCAGTGTCGAAGGTCTCAAAAACAAATTCTCAATTCAGAAATTTGATCGGAAAGAGGCTGAGAGGCTCTAAAGAAGAAGATGAAACTCTCTCTTTGTTTGGAGACAGTCTTTGCTGACCGCCCGTTTACTGAACGAATGCGCGCGCAGGATTGATGGCTGAATTGGAGCAGGTTTTTGAGGTGGCTCAACAACTCAGCTGTCGTCATATCATGATGCTCAGCGATGTACTTGCCGCCGATGGCAGCGCTGCCATGTCCCTACCACTCTCAAAGGAAGAGAAATTTGAAAGCTTGGTAGAAGGATTGCGCGCGTTAGCTCATCGAGCAGCAGACGCAGGCGTGGTGCTGCTGCTGGAACCGCTCAACACTATGCTGGATCATCGCGGGTGTTTTCTCAATAGTTCACGGATGGGATTTGAAATCATTCGACAAGTTCACAGCCCGCGGGTGAAGATGTGATGGCCGAGATCGAAAGCAACTTGGATTTGATTGGCTACTTTCACGTCGCCGATGTGCCCGGACGCCATCAGCCGGGCACGGGCAAGATTGATTATCGCGCCATCGCTGATTGGCTCAAGCGAGCCAGATTCCGGGGATTCATCGGCATGGAATTCTTCCCGCACGGCCCGGCTGAGATAGCGGCGCGCGCGGCAAAGGAGATTTTTCTGTGAGTGAAAGGATACAAGTTAAAATAAACGGGGTGGTTCCGTTTTCCCGCCCTTGCTGACCTCAAATATTTTTTTCTGGAGTGGGAACCAGGTCATTCTGGTGGTAGGGGATACACCCCGTGGCTGAGAAATTCCAGGCGGACCGCGGCCCCGGCTGAAAGCACCCCCCCGGCCATAGCATAGTCCGTGACCAGGATTGGACCTAACGTCGTCTCCACTGTGTAGTCTGCGGAAGACCCCAGATAGGATACTTTCTGGATGGTGCCTGCAAGCCCTTCGCCATCAACGTGAATCCGGATGGCCTCGGGCCGAGCTAGGACCGTGACCGGCCCTGGCGATACCGGGCGACTCCGCACCCGAAGGGACTGGGGCCCGATCTGCAGGTTTGTCCAGCCATCAGCCGAGGACTCGGCCGTTGCCGGCAGGAAGTTGGCTTCTCCAATGAACTCGGCGACGAAGCGGTTCGCGGGCGCATGGTACAACTCGAGTGGTGTACCGATCTGCGAGATGCGGCCCCGGTCCATGACCACGATCCGATCCGAGATGGCCAGTGCCTCCGCCTGGTCATGGGTCACGTAGATCGCGGTGATGCCGAGGCGCTGGTGGAGGAGGCGGATCTCCTCGCGCATCCGCTTGCGGAGCTTCGCATCAAGGTTCGACAGCGGCTCGTCGAACAGGAGCACCTTGGGATGCAACACCAGGGATCTTGCGAGGGCTACCCGCTGTTGCTGGCCGCCGGAGAGGGCGCTCGGGCTGCGCCTTTCCATCCCGGGCATGCCAACGAGTTCCAGGACCTCCTGGACCGCCTGCCTGATCTCCCCCTTCGGCCGCTTCATGACACGAAGACCGTAGGCCACGTTCTCGAAGACACTAAGGTGCGGGAAGAGTGCATACGACTGGAACATCATGGTCACGTCGCGCGCATTCGGTGGCAAATGCGTCACGTCGGCCTCGCCGATGAAGACCCGACCGTCGGTCGCGGTCTCCAAGCCGGCCACGATGCGGAGTGTCGTCGTCTTCCCGCAACCCGAGGGACCGAGGAGGGTCACCAGTTCTCCCGGCTCGATTTGGAGACTCACTCGATCCACCGCGAGCATTTGACCGAATCGCTTAGTAACGTCCTCGAGAATCACCCTGGCCGCTTGCAGTCTCATGCCAGCCCCCCTCCCTCCACGCCACCCCGCAGGGTCG
>JALHSX010000139.1 GCA_022865445.1 Thermoplasmata archaeon
ATGTAACGCAGTACATCCTTCGCCATCCCGAGATCTTCCGTATCAGGGGGATCATGAATGATATCGATTATTCGTCAATGCGGTGGACCGTCGATACCCCGGAAGACCTTCGATTCGTTCGGACAGTCTTGGAGAACTTCCAGAACGACCAATTCACATGGAAGGAGATTGTTGAATTTCTCCAAGCGCGCCCAGAAATACTTGAGATAAACAAGGAGATCAGACAGAAGGCTCTTCCATCATAGGAGGGATCCGGAAATGCTGGTTACGATCCAGCTTTTCCTACCGCCTCGACGACGCTATGGACCTCATCGTCTGTCAATGTGGCATACATTGGCAGGCTGACAATCTGCTCATATGCCTCCTCTGCCACGGGGCACATCCCTTTCTTGGTCCCAAGATGCTCACGGTAGTATGGATGGAGATGGACCGGGATGTAGTGGACGTTCACTCCGATTCCCTGACTTCGCAAGGAGGCAAAGAATTTCGCTCTAGTTGTCATCTTCGTGTTCACCCTGACGACATAGAGATGATAGGCATGGACTCCGTATGGGACGATCCCCAGAGGCTTCACCAATTCTTGCTGGGAGAATGCGTCGTCATATGCGCTTGCCACATCTCGTCTCCGTTTCAACCCAGCTGGCAATCTCTTTAGTTGGCTGATCCCAAGGGCACACTGGATATCGCTCAGGCGGTAGTTGAAACCGAGGTCGACCATCTCGTAGTACCAGGTTTCCTTCGCCGCTCTCTCCTTGAATGTCCTGTTTATTCCATGATTCCGAAACAGCCTCGACCTCTCGGCTACATCATGGCGATTGGTGACAACCATTCCTCCTTCTCCAGTGGTCATGCCCTTGACGGGGTGGAAACTGAATGCGGAGATGTCCGCCTGCTTGCCGACCTTCTCTCCCTCATACTCTGCCCCGAGAGAATGGCAAGCATCAGAGATGAAGAATAGGTGGTGATCCGTGGCTAATTTTCTCAGCGCATCGTAATCGCACGGCTGACCTGCGTAGTCGACCGAGATGATCGCCTTCGTTTTGTCATTGATCTTCTGTTCCACCTTGGCTACATCGATCAGCAGGGTGTCTGGGTCCACATCAACGAACACAGGGCGCCCTCCCTGATATAGGACGGCATTTGCGGTTGCGGCGAAAGTCATCGGCGGTACAATGACCTCATCTCCCTTGCCGATGCCGGCTGCGTAGACCGCGGTGTGAAGCGCGGCAGTGCCGCTGGAGACAGACACCCCATCTGATGCCCCGGTGTATTCGCAGATTGCCTTCTCGAACTCCTCCACCTTCGGGCCAGTCGTAAGCCAATCTGATCGCAGGACCGCTGTGACAGCTCTGACATCCTCTTCGCTCACCGAATGCTTACCGTATGGAATCATTCTTCGCACTTTGACATCCCAACTATCTCTCTCAACCGTTCAACAGTGAGCCAATCCTTGTTCGTGTTGCTCGCATAAAGGAAATCTTCCGGGAGCCTTTTCTCCGATTTCCAGGGGACAT
>JALHSX010000140.1 GCA_022865445.1 Thermoplasmata archaeon
TCAGACCGATGACCCAGCCGTCGTCATTGGCAGTGCTTATTCCTGCGGTCTCAATCTCTGCTGAGGTCAGGTACTGCATATACCAATCGATAACTGCGGTTCCTCCTCTAGACGACCCGTGGAGCGGAAGGAATTCCGGGTTGTCGTTCATGTTGATCTGAGTGACGTTTCGAGCTGTAAGGTTGAGTCTGGCATTTGCGTACACTTTCACGTTACCCTCAGGCGCCGCATAGAACTTGAACATGTACGGGTACGTGTTGGTCATCACCTGCTCTGACTTGTAGTACGTCCACCTCGTGTTCCACCAGTCGCCGAACGGAACATCGAACATCTTGTACCACATGTAGTCAATCTTTCTCGGGGGCAATGGACCGACTATGACGTTTGCGTTACCAGTCTTTGATACACTTTGCCATGTGGCCGACGCACTCAGCGTCGCGTTGCCGTAGGTGGTGCCCGCTGTGAGGTTCACAGAGGTCCCCGACGTGGTATTGATCGCGACGATCACGTCACTGACAGACCAGGTGTATGTAAGGTTCTCCACAGCGTTCCCTACGCTATCCACAGCGGATGCCGTGAACACCTTGGACATCCCCTTGTCGAGGGTCTTGGTGGTCGGGAAAACGACAATCAGATCCAAGAACGGGGGCTTCACGGTAACAGTCTTTGTTAGCGTTAGTGTCTCGCTCTTGTATGTGATCTCGCAGGTGAGAGTACCCGTTCCCGCAACGTTGCCCGCAGTCAGATTGACGTTAGGCTTTGATTTGAAGTTGAATGATGCTAGAGTATCAGGATTGAGTCGCCACCTGTACTTGCAATCCACATCATTGGTCAGAGTCTTGATGCCCTTCTTCACGGAGACGGACAGACCGAGCATCTGACCTGCATCGATTGTGATCTCATCAGGAGACATGCTTGCCCTGAGCGGCGTGAGAAACATGACGTATAATGCGGTGCCGACGAGAATCGCAACGACGGCGACAGCGGCAATCATCATCCAGAGTTTTCGCTTGCTGCCTCTAGTTGGAGGAGCGATCGGTTCAGGCTTTGCATTCTCACCACTAGTTACACTAGAATCTGTCCCTTCAGACATTCTATCCCCCGATTCATGAGTGGCTCAACAAACAAACAGTCGCGATAAAGTAATCCAGCTATATAAGCCCTGTCTTTTCCGGCGCGGGAAACGAACGTCCAGATTCGGCGATTTTGGCAGCATAGCGCGGTTTGACATGCTCCAACCGCAACACATCAAAGCGACAAAAAACGGTCGTTATTCCATCGCTCGAACTGATGAACTCCTCTTCGCGATCCCTGTCCGTGAAGTAGCATTCACTCGCACTATTGTTGAGATGTCTTGTCTCTTTCGAGAAACGATTCAACGAGAAATGAGTGAATCAAGCGAAAATTGACCGACATTTTCGCAATTTCGTTTGGCAGAACACGCAGATGCTTGAACGAAATCTCAAGGAGATTCACGAGGGAGCAATGTTCTTATACCTTGGCTTCATTCCGTGTTCCATCCTGCCAGTTCCTGCTGCACAAACGCATTGCCAGCAGGCGGGGACGGGCGCCCAAGTATTGCGCGAAAACTCTGCGCGATTCGGAGGCGAGGGATGCAGATAGCGACTGTTTGGGGGAACAAAACTTGCAGAAGAGAGTTCTGAGGATTCTCTCGTTGTGTGCAGTAGTTGCGAGCGTGACCGTACTTTCGATTCCGATTGCTGGGGTCATGGGAATTATGGGAGACGCACAAGCCCGTGAGACCGTGCTGCGGGTCGGATTCATGCAGAAGGTCGACAGCTTGAACCCGTACGTTGGATTGAATGATGCGTCGTACATCTTCTACGGGCTGGTCTTTGGCGCGATGAACGTCATCGACAACCACATGGAGCCGACTCCCGACCTTGCATTGGGCATCTGGGCCGTGCCGACGACAGATCCTGCGATGATAGCGAGCGGCGAACCATACGGATCGGTCTGGCAGTACAATCTGACGGACAAGGCTTTGTGGCATGACGGGGAGCCGTTCACAGCGGACGACGTCATATTCAACTTCAATTTGAACGCTCACAACTACGCATCGATGTGGGCATATCAACCTTACTCGTACTACATGAAGGATGCCGTGAAGATCGATGAGCAGACTGTCCGAGTGCACTTCTATGACAGAGCCACCGGTGATTCCCTGCCGGCCGCGTATGCATATCTCATGTCGATTCCCATGCTTCCAAAGCACAAATTGGATGGCATGAGTCCGTACACTATTGGATTCAACTGGACAGGAGTGTTTGCAGGCGAGGAGTTCCCAATCGTTGGAACCGGCCCGTTCACGGGAACGAAGGACATACGAAAGGAATGGATTGCGGGAGACCAGATCACTCTCGTGAAGAACAAGGATTACCACTGGAAATACACAAAGGCCGGAGCTCCTGAGATCAAGTTCGACAAGCTCGTCATGTACTTCTACGATGAGACCACTGCGATGACGTACGCCCTAGAGAACAATCGGCTCGATATCGCATCCTTCCCACCAACGGCATACAATAACATCAAGAATGAAGTCGCTTCAGGCGCTCTGAAGAACGTCACGACCTTCGAGGGACGCAAGATCACTCAGTTTTGGACAGAGATCGGCATAAACGCCAACCCTATTGGGCCGAACCCGTCGAGGCTTGACAACAACATCAGACTGGCGATGGCGATGGCCACGAACAAAACGTACATTGTTTCTCAGTACTACCTCGGCCTTGCTGAGGAAGGCACAACCATGATCCCACCGGTCAACAGCTACTGGCACTACGAACCGAACGCGACCGAGAAAATCCCGTTCGATCTCGAGGCTGCAAGGAACTTGCTGGAGATCCATGGCTACAGGGACATCGACGATGACGGCATTAGGGAGTGCACGGCAGGGAGCTATGCTGTGGCCGAGAACCTGGTTCCCGACAAGAAGAAGCTCGTTTACGATATGATCATCCGGAGAGAATATCCGGAGGAGAAAGACATCGCGATGTATCTGCAAGATGTCTGGAGTCAGATCGGCATCAAGCTCGATTACAGGATAGTTGACGAGGCGCAGCTGAGCAGCGAGGCATACGCCTACCAATATGATACATTCATATGGTATTGGAGCGCGGATATCGACCCCAACTACCAGCTGTTCGTTCAGACGAGGGCCGCATGGGGTGGCTGGAGCGACAACAGATGGACGAACGCCACCTATGAGCAGAACTATCTCAAGAGCGTGACGGAACTGAACAAGACCCAAAGAAAGGAGTATGTCGACATCTGCCAGAGGACCAACTACCTCGACGCCTACTACATAATCCTGGCTTACCCATACCAGACATACGCCTGGAGGGACGATACATTCAGCGGATGGGGCGACTGGGCAGCTGATCCTGGCAGAAGCATGGACAACTTCTGGATGGGCAACCCGCTCTTCTTCGACCTCATTCCGATAGGCGATGACGTGCAACCTCCGATCAATTGGATGCTGGTTGCAGCTGGTGCAGGTGTTGCCGCAGCAGTGGTTGTCGTCTTGGTCCTCCTCAA
>JALHSX010000141.1 GCA_022865445.1 Thermoplasmata archaeon
GAAGGAGATCACATACGCCGAGTTGAGGTCGGGTGAGATCGAGCTGAAGGGAAAGCATATCCCAACATCATCCCTGTCGAGTCTGTACAAGGCGCGACAGATCTCTCAGATACTCAAGAGCCAGATCCAGAAAGGCGAGTTCATGATAGAAAAGCCGGTCCAGAACTTGCCGATGGACAGGGTATTCAGGCCACTGGATGTCCGAACGGAAAAGGAGGCGATGTAATTGAAGACCAAAGTCGTGCTCAACTTCAGCCCTGAGGCAGCGAACACACCAATCACAAACAACCTCATCGCAAAGTACCATCTGCTAGTGAACATACTCCGCGCTGAGATCGACGAGATCGGCGGGAAGATGGTCCTCGAACTCTCCGGGAAGGCCGATGACATTCGAAAAGGGATAGACTACCTGAAATCGAACGGAGTCGGAGTGAGGCCGATAAAAGAAGGCGTGAGAAGGGACGACGATGTGTGTACGCACTGCGGCATGTGCGTGTCCATATGCCCCACGAAAGCGCTCGCGTTCGATTCCGAGACTGGCAAGATCACATTCACAGAGGAGAAGTGCGTCGCATGCGGAGTTTGCATCGACGCATGCCCCCCAAGAGCGATGGAGATCCTGATATGAGTGAGTTCGTTCTCGCCAAGGTGGAGATCGAAGAGACTGCCGCAACGATAGCCGCGGACAGAGACTACATTGAGCCGGCTGTCACCGCCATCAAAGCGGCACGTGCCGAGATCGAGCGGAAGATCAGACGCGATGACTTCTTCCTGACGACGCTTGAGCCGTACAGCCCCGAGGACGACGACGGGAGAGTGATCCACAGGATGTGCGAGGCATCCAGCATAGCCGGCGTCGGGCCGATGGCGACAGTCGCGGGAACGATCGCGCAAGAGGCGATGGAAGCCATGGCCTCCGAAGGATGCACTCATGGCTGGGTCGACAACGGCGGAGACATCGCGCTGTTGCTGGAATCGGCGGGCACGGTGGAGATATTCAGCGAGCCGGACTCGCGTTCGGCCTGTGCGCTCGAGCTCGAACCAACCGACACCATCATCGGAATCTGCACGTCCAGCGGGAGACTAGGACACTCGATCAGTCTCGGCAACTCGGACGCTGCAGTAGCCATCGCTGACAACGCCATCCTGGCGGACGCGCTGGCCACCGCAATCGGAAACCGCGTGGCAGGAACCGATTCACTGAAGACTTGCTTCGACCCGTTCAAGGAGATCAAGGGCTTCGTTGCTGGCCTAGCGATGATAGACGGCTCGGTCTCGATTCATGGACGACTTCCCAGACTCGTAGAGATAGACCACCGCCCGGAGCGGCTCACGACTCACAGCAAGATGTCGGCCCCGAGATTCATTGGATCGTATGATAGCAGCCCCGAGGTGGGGACTTGAAGATAATGAAGTTTGGAGGAACGTGCCTCGGATCGGAGGACGCTCTCCAGAGAGTCGCGAAGGTTGTCAAGGACGAGACGGAACAGAAGATCGTTGTCGTTTCAGCCTCATCCGGAGTCACCAACTCGATCAGGGATTTCATCTCAAAGCCGCGCCAAGAGAAGGAGATCGATGATTTCCTGCTCCAACTCAAGCTCAGACACGTCGAGATGCTGCCAAAGAAGGACGGCCAGAAGAGGAAGGATGCGCTGGAGATGATAGAAGCCAAGATAACGAAACTCGAGAGGCTTCTCTACGGTATCACTTATACCGAGGAATTGACGCCGAGGACCAACGACCTCATCCTCAGCTTCGGCGAGAGACTGTCAGCTATCGTGGTTGCATCGAGATTGAGCCACGAAGGGATGGACGCTGTTGCTATGGAGACAGACACACTCGGCATGATCACAAACGAACAGCACGGGAACGCCGTGGCGATCCTGGATAAGTGCGAGAAGAACATGGGGCCGGCGCTGACAAGCGCGGTCAAGAAAGGGGTTGTTCCGGTCGTGACCGGATTCTTCGGAGTGACTGAGACCGGGCACGTTGCCACGGTCGGGAAGAGCGGCACGGACTACACCGCTGCTGTTGTCGCATATTCCACGGACTCTAAACCCGTAGAGATCTGGAAGGAGGTCGATGGCTTCATGAGCGCGGACCCGAAGCTAGTCAAGGACGCGTTCATACTGGAGAGGCTTTCCTATGAGGAAGCGGCGGAACTGGCGTACTTCGGCGCCCAAGTGCTTCATCCACGAGCGGTCCAGCCTGCTAGATTGAAGGGTATCGAGATCGTGATAAAGAACCTGTACAAGCCTGAAGCCCCTGGTACGGTGATCGGCAAGAGCAAGCAGCTGAGGAAGGACATCATCAAGAGCGTCTCATACCTGTCGAACGTGGCCACTCTGAAGGTCTATGATGCAGGGGCTGGCTACAAGTCCGGTTTCCTTGCGGACATAACGGCTTGCCTTCACAAAGCTAACATAAACATCTTCTCGGCCACGACCTCGCAGACCTGCGCTGCGGTTCTGATAGACGAGGCGGATATCCACAACGCCAAGAAGGCGGTGAAGGCGATAATTGGAAGCGTGGGCGAGAACTTCGAAGTGAACCCAGGGGTCGCGCTCGTGTGCACCGTCGGAGAAGGGTTCGGAACGACGAAAGGCATCGCGGCAAGGGTGTTCAACGCAGTCGCGGCGAGGAATGTGAATGTGGACTTGATTTCTGCAGGAGCCTCGATGGTCGCATACCACTTCACTGTCGAAAGAAAGGATCTGAAGAACACTATTATTGCCATCCATGACGAGTTCTGGGGCAAAACCATGAGAGAGAACGTCTCAGACGGTCCGGTGTCCTAAGCCAATCGCACGAAAGTCGAGTTGAAGGCAGAGTTGCCGCCGTACTTCTGCACAAAATCCGTCGTCAGGAAATTGGCGTTCCTGCCACCTGCGAGTTTCGGCCACATGACGGAGTATGTGAGCATCACCCCGGGCGGGACCGCCTGGGATATCTCCACCTTGACCGTCCAATCGCCATACTCATTTGCCAGCGTGACTGTTCCCCCATTCTCGATCCCTTCTTCGAGCGCGTCCTTCTTGTTGACGTAGACCACTGGGGTAACCTCAGGATGGAGAAGATGGTATTGTGACCTCACTAGCAGCTTGTGGACCGGTGTTAGCAGTTGATACGGATACTTCTTCTGTACTTCCACATGCGATGGCAGGCCTCCCAGACCCTCAGCGGCTGCTGCCGCGGAATACAGCTCGATCTTGCGAGTAGGGGTCGTGTAGACGTTCCTGTTCGGAACCCGCATCTTCACGAATCCCTTCTTCTTGAGGTCCTCGTAGGTCCCTTCGGCCGCCTTGCTCCTCGACATCAGGGTCTTCGCGATCTTCTCATCCTCTTCGAACAGTTCCTTCGCCGTGAGTTTCATCGCGCTGGCAAGAGCTCTGAAGAGATCGCTGTTGCTCTTCGCCTCTCCCAGCGGCTCAATTGCTTTTTCGTTTATCGAGAGATAGTGATGGAAGTAGGAGGTGTGGATATCAGAGTGTTCGAAAACGCTTGTGGCAGGAAGGACGATATCCGCATAGTCCGCAGTGTCCGTCATGAATAGATCGTGGACGACTGTGAACAAATCATCGCGCGCGAACCCCTTTCGAACAAGGGTTTGGTTCGGCAGAGTGGCGAGCGGATTCGAATCGTATACGAAAACCATCTTGATCTTGCCCGACTCGAGCGTCCGGCCAAGGTCGACCATGTTGTAGTATCCCTTCTTCCTGGATGTGAGTCCCCAACCTTCCAGGTATTGCATGTCGAAATCATCGAGACCAGTTGAATAGAAGAATCCCCTATTCTCGCCTATGAGAGCGGGCAGAACGCTGATCGCACGGATCATCTCGCCGCCGTTCTTGTTCCTCTGCATCCCATAGCCCATCATTATGCAGTTTGGCCTCAGCGACACATAATCCGCAATGAAGTCTTCCATGATCCTGGTGGATAGACCCGTTATCTTGGCCATCGCATTCAGGTCGAACTTCTTCGATATCTCTGATAGCTTGTCGAAGCCCGTTGTGTTGTTCTTCACGAATTCATCCGCACACAGTCGGTTCTCGATGATGTGGTTGACACAGCAAAGGGCCATCGCAGCATCGGTGGTTGGCTTGATCTGGAGATGAATTCCGATCTCAGCGGTCGCAGTCTTGATAGGGTCGATGACATAGACCTTCGTCCCGCGCTTCTGGGCCTTCCTGATCAGCTCGAACCCGTGAGGGGTGCTCCATGCGGGGTTCATTCCCCAGATGACGATCAATCTGCATTTCTCGATCTCGTCTGGAAGCATCCCCAGGCTGGACCCGTAGACGATATCAAGCGCTTTGTCACCGGCTCGAGAACATATAGTGTGGGTGATCCTCGAAGCGCCGATCGCGTTGAAGAACCTGCTGGGGAAGTGCCGCTGGATATGTCCCATGGTGCCCGCATAGTCGTACTGAAGGATGGAGTCGGTTCCGTGCGCTGTTGATCGGGTCTTGATTTGCTCTGCGATCTCGTTCAACGCTTGATCCCATGTCACTCTCTTGAACTTGCCCTCGCCCTTCTTCCCGTCTCGCTTCATCGGGTAGAGGATCCTCTGCTTGGAGTAGACATACTGCATCAGGTTCTGACCCTTGGGACACAGGAAGCCCTGTGTGAAAGGCTGCTTCTTGTTCGCCTCAAAGGAATGAAGCTTCCCGTTCCGCACCTTGGTGACAATGGAACAGGTGTCGTAGCAGTCTCGCGGGCACGTGTTGAATATGTACAACTCTCAATCCTCCGGGGAAGAACTGCTCAACTGCGTCTTAGCGGAATCTGGAAGAGTCTACTGGGATTTATAAATTCGCAGGCCAGTGTCTCGAAGCCAGGACTTCATCCCGCAAATGAGGAGCTGGTCATCGAGGACCCAGTTGGAGCGTGGAGTATCGTGACGACATAGGTCGTGGCTGGTGAGAACGTCGACAAAACACTCGTCGTAAGGGTGAAGTAGTCACCGCCGTTCACTAGGCCGTTCCCCGCAATATCAGACACTGTGCATGTCACTGTAATTGCGCCCAAGGATTCTGCGGGAAGCTGACTTTGTGATGAGGAGCCAGAATCCAGGTCGGAAGCATGCGGAGACCACGAAACCGACTCTTGCCCATCGGACAAGACCATTCTCACATCCTGCCAAGAGATGGATGAGCTAATTGAGACAAAGGTGAACTTCACGCCATTCGTCACAGTGTTTCGACTGAGGGCAGCCACGGGTGTATAGCCATCGGTACCGAAACCCAGGACCATCACGTACAAGATAGCGGCGAACCCGACAGACGCGAGTATCCCAACGACGGCCAGGATGATGCAGATCTTTCCTACATGCTTAGATTCAGGGTCCCCTTTAGAGTAGTAGACGATGCCGATTATGAAGCCCGCAATAGGGACTATCAGTGACAAGATGTAGAACAGTATCTTCATACCGCTGCCGATCTGCTCAACCGCCTGAGGTCTCATCCACTGTGCCCTGTAGTCGTGTCCACAGTAAGGGCAGACATTGGCATCTGACTGGATGCTCCGACCACAGGATACACAGTTACGAGGGTCAGACAGTCTAGGCGCAGTTGTCGGAGAAACGACTTCCTTTCCGCACGAGTTGCAGAAACTCGTCCTGTCGGCATTCTCGAATCCACAATAGGAACATCTCATTGCCATTCCCGGACAATCGTAGATGTATGCGTGCGGATAAACCTTGTCCAGGTAATCCGGGGAATGGTTCTGGTCAATCCGAACGATTTCCCCATCGGTCGCGGTGGAAGAGCTCAGGGAGCGCCTTCCGCTTGCGCGCTCCCGGGACAATGGCGGGAAATCCAAGCGTCATACATATCGGGACCTCCCTCTCCTTCGGGATCCCCAGGATATCCTTCACCTTGTCAGGTTCGAAATCGCCGATCCAGCACGTCCCAAGGCCGAGCTCGACCGCGCGTAGAGACAGATGGTCAAGTGCAATTGTCATATCCACCGTTGAGTAGTATGCCCCAGGCTCTGTCACGCCGACCAGATATGCTGAACAGCTGCCGACGAATTTCTGATTCCCGGAAACGGGGACAAGCTTCTTCCGAATCCCCTCATCGGTAACGACGATTATGCTCCACCTCTGCCTGTTCATTGATGAGGGCGACCGTCTAGCCGCGTCAAGGAGTTCGTCGAGGACTTCTTTTGGAAGAGGTTTCGTTCTGTACTTCCTTATGCTCCGCCTCGCTCGTATAGCTGTCTTGACATCCATTGACCGCACCTACTTGACCAGTCCACCGATGACCCTGTACTCGCCCCAATAAAGAAGCATGTCTGCAGTCCTGTAGGACGCGTCTCTTCTAGCGGCGACCACTTCCCCGATGAACCATGTGTGGTCGCCGGCCTCGATCTCCTTCACCTTGACGCATTCGATGTTGACCGGGCATTCCGCGACAAGCGGCGAACCAATCTTCTCAGCCTTCTCTCTGGTCAGGCCAGCCGCTTCGAACTTGTCAACCTTCCTTCCGCTCTTCGAACCGCATATCTCGACGGCCCTTAGCATCTTCTTGTCCGGTATGTTGATTGCGAAATCCTTGCTCTCCTTGAACAATGCATGGCTGAATCGTTTCGGCGCAATCCCAACGCCGAGCAAAGCAGGCTTGAACGAGAACACATGGCACATTGCCAATGTTATGACGTTGTCCTTGGAGCCGCCCACGGAACCGAGCACAACTGGAAAACCAGAGAAGCAATCCTGAGCCTCATCCGAAGATATCGTCTGCTTCATGGTGCGTCACCTGGGACAGGGGGATACTAGAGCCAACAATAGAGAATGATCATTCGCCTAGCAACTTCTTGTACTCGTCCGCGTTCATGAGAGCTGAGAGCTCAGAGGGATCACTCATCTCAACAACGGCAACCCAACCCTGGCCATAGGGATCCTTGTTGAGTAGCTCCGGAGAATCGACGAGCTTGCCGTTCGCGTCCTTCACAACCCCGGAGACAGGGGAGAAGATCTCAGAGACCGTCTTGACTGATTCCACGTTCCCCAGAACTTCGCCTGTCTTGACATCCTTGCCCGATGCTGGGAGTTCAACAAACACGATCTCGGTGAGCTCGGTCTGCGCGTGGTCGGTGATGCCGATGCGCGCGAGATTCTTCTCAACCTTGACCCACTCATGGTCCTTGGTATACTTGAGGTCTGGCAGAACGACGGACATATCTGGCCCCCCACGTTGACGCGTGATGCCGTTATTCGAATTTATAACTTCTCCCTTCAGGTCGGAGGACGGGGAATCAATGGAAACGACGACTGAACGATGATTTGGGTACCTTGATCACTGCCTCAGCGATAACCCGCCCTCGCACTGGATTCAGCGTGATAGCGGTTCACGACAGCAAGGATTATCTACAGTCAACCTGATGCTCGCGACAAGGTGAGTGTAGTGACAGACCAGCAATCGTTGAAATTCCTGGAAGAGCTGACCAACTGCTTCGGCCCATCAGGATTCGAGAGGGAACCTGCGAGGATCGTAAAACGCTACGTCTCGGCCTTCTCCGACAAAGTGTATTGCGACAAGCTCGGATCACTGATGTTCGAGAAGAAGGGGACCGCTGACAATCCGGTCGTCTTGATACCTGGCCACATCGACGAGGTCGGATTCATCATCTCTTCGATAAACAAGCTGGGATTCCTGACTTTCAACCCACTCGGCGGATGGTTCGACCAGGTCCTCCTTGGCCAGAGAGTGCTTGTGAAGACCGATAAAGGGATCGTTCCAGGCGTGATCGCCGCCAAGCCCCCGCATCTTCTGCCAGCAGAGGAAAGGAGCAAGGTGGTCCTCAAGGAGAAGATGTTCGTTGACATCGGCGCTTCGAACGAGGAGGAAGCGAAGGCAATGGGCATCAGAGTCGGCAATCCCGTGATTCCAGACTCCCACTTCTCGATGATGCAGAAGAAAGTGTTCAAGAACGGCAAGAGGAATGGCTCTGACACCATCGCGATAGGGAAGGCATTCGACGACAGAATAGGGACGTGGATTGCCGCGGAAGCGGTGAGAACGCTCGTGCAGAAGAAGATCAGTCATCCGAATACCGTGATAGGGGCAGCGACCACACAGGAGGAAGTGGGTTTGAGAGGGGCTCGGACCGCTGCCTACGTAACGAAACCAGATGTCTGCCTGACGCTTGAGGTGGACATCGCGGGAGATGTCCCTGGAATAGAGGCGAACGAGGCCGCATCGAAGATGGGATACGGCCCCACGCTGACAACTTGGGATACATCGATGATCCCCAATCAAGGTCTCGTCGAGCTGGTCCTCAAGACGGCCAATCAGAAGAAGATCCCGATCCAGCTGTCACAGGTGAAGGGTGGAACCGACGCGGGGGTCATTCACATGGCATATGCCGGATGCCCGAGTGTCGTGTTGGGCGTTCCGACCCGACACATACACGCGCACGTGGGTCTCCTCAGCATGCAAGATGCGGAGAACTGCATCAGGCTCGTCATTGAACTCGTCAAGAAGCTCGACAAGAAGACTGTTGCAGGCTTGACCGAGATATGATCCAGAGGATCAGGATGACAACCACTCTCGATCCAGGGCTCCTGAGGGATCTAACAGAGGCAAAGGCTGCGCTGGCGAGACATGGCATAGTCATAATCAGGACGATTGAGACAGAGCTGGAACCCGCGATCATGGCGGAGGCGAAGGACTCCGTCGCATCTTCCCCGAGGAAGCTGGTCAAGCTGAAGGAGGATGAGCTGGACAGGTTCATGGAGGACCTCAGAAAGGCCTCGATGAAATCCGCGAAAGAGTTGGCCAGCCTCTACACGAGACTGCTTGCGAAACTCGGGACGGAGTACCTAGGAGAGCTCGTCAAGGAGCTTGAGGGGATAGATCAGCTCTTCAAATGGAGCAGGATCGAAAAGGCGGTGGAGCCGGTGAATGAGATCCTGGTTGAGAATGGATTCAGGAAGGTCCAACTCGGGAATCCAGAGGATCTTAGCGACGCGTTCAAGGTCGAGCTCGAAGAGAAATGGAATTCCGCCTTCGTCCGCTTCAGACTGATTGCGGAACAGGCGGTGGAAGAGATGAAGCGGCAGGATGCCAGTGAGAGATCCGCCCCAGAATCCGAAAAACGGAAGAGACCGAGCAGGAAGAGGTAGCCAGGATGGCGGTTCTTTCGGACACTGACATTCTTGAGATGCTAGCCAATGGCACGCTCAAGATCGAGGGCTTCAACGAGAACAACCTGACACCGAACGGGTACGATGTCACAATCGAGGAGTTGTGGATCCCTTCCATCGATCGAAGGTCGAGGGAGGGAACCGTCGCAGTACCCGGCAACTCGTGGTTCGTGGTCGGGACCAAAGAGTACCTCGTGCTACCCACTGTTCTCGTCGGAGAGATATGGATCAGAACCTCCTGGGTTAGGAAAGGCATATTGTCCTCTTTTGGAAGAATCGATGCAGGGTTCAATGGGAATCTGACCTTTTCAGCATATAACGCATCAAAAGAACCTGTCGATGTGCCCATTGGGGATAGATTCGCGCAGGTAGTGTTCGAAGAGTTGCGTTCACCCCCCAAGAAAAGCTACGAGCAGCGATCAGGCAACTATCAGGGTCAACGAGGGATC
>JALHSX010000142.1 GCA_022865445.1 Thermoplasmata archaeon
AGAAAGCACCCCCAACGAAGCCATCATGCGGTAGCTCAATCACCCCTTCGTTGCCTTCGCGAGCGCCTGGTCGATGTCCTCGATGATGTCGTCTGCAGACTCGAGCCCTATCGACAACCTGACGAAGTCGTCGGTGACGCCTGTCGACAGCTGCTCCTGAGGAGAAAGCTGGGAATGGGTCGTAGTGGCTGGATGTATTGCGAGGGACTTCGCATCGCCGACGTTGGCCAGGTGGGATAGAAGCTTCAAGTTCTCGATGAATCTCCTGCCAGTCTCTTTCCCGCCCTTTATGCCGAAGCCCAGGATCGCGCCATACAGTCCCCGGTAATGGTACCTCCTTGCAAGCTCGTGATTCGGATGCGACTTCAGACCGGGGTAGTTCACCCATGTCACTTGGTCGTGCGATTGGAGATGCTCGGCCACCTTGAGCGCATTCTGGCTGTGCCTCTCCATCCTCAGATGCAGGGTCTCGAGACCCTGGAGGAACAGGAAGGCGTTGAAAGGGCTCAGGGCAGGGCCAAGGTCTCTCAGGAGCTGCACCCTGGTCTTTATGATGTACGCCAGCTCTCCGAAGGCCTTCGTGTACACGATCCCGTGATAGGACGGGTCGGGCTCTGTGAAGTCAGGGAACTTGCCTGAGGACCAGTCGAACTTTCCGGAGTCCACGATGACGCCCCCTATGCTGGTCCCGTGACCTCCGATGAACTTGGTGGCGGAATGGATCACGACGTCGGTGCCATGGTCCAGAGGCCTCAGAAGATACGGAGTGGGAAGGGTGTTGTCGACCACCAAAGGTATCCCATTTTCGTGTGCGATCTCTGAGACTGGGCGAAAGTCCAGTGTGTCCAGTCGTGGATTGCCGACGGATTCGGCAAACAGCGCCCGAGTCTTGTCGGTGATAGCTTTTCTGAAGTTCTCAGGATCTGTCGAATCGACGTATTTCACTTTGATGCCCATCTTTGGGAAGGTGTAGGTGAACAGATTGTACGTCCCACCGTAGAGGCTCAGCGAGGAGACTACCTCTTCGCCCGGATGAACCAAGTTCAACAGCGCCAGTGTCTCTGCCGCCTGGCCTGAGGAGACTCCGAGCGCTCCAACGCCGCCCTCAAGCGCCGCGACCCTCTTCTCGAAGACATCTGTCGTGGGGTTCATCATTCTCGTGTAGATGTTTCCAAATTCCCTGAGCGCGAATAGGTTCGCAGCGTGCTCAGCGTCGTTGAAAACATACGACGTCGTCTGGTAGATCGGCACTGCCCTCGCGTTCGTGGTGGGGTCAGGTGACTGACCGCCATGTAGAGCGAGGGTCTCGAAGCCCGGCGTCTTGTTTTTCTTCTGCACGAGAATCAACCTCCTCGGTTTGATTAACGCCGTTAAAACACGCTCGTACTTAATCTGTGCGACGCAACAAGTCCGTCGCTCATTGTACACTAACGTAGCATGGAGAGCCCATGAGGTACATGCGCTGAAACAATTCAAGTTACCAATGGCTAGATTGTATACACTGCTCTAATTTGTCCAATTGAGATACGCATCGGATTCTCGCAACCCGGCGCGATCATGACCTGAGAACTATCTCGATGTTGACGCCGTCGGGGACCTGTATCCTCATCAGCTGCCTGAGAGCCCGCTCGTCCGCATCTAGGTCTATGAGCCTCTTGTGGACCCGCATCTCCCATCG
>JALHSX010000143.1 GCA_022865445.1 Thermoplasmata archaeon
AAGAACTCATGAGGCTCGACGAGTCTAAGAGCATCAAACTCAGAAAGGAATGGAGATATGTGGATACGGATAATGACAAGTAGGGTTGCTCGGACTGTCTGCTGTCTCAATTCGGATTCTTGACCTCTTGATGGCGTGCATCATTCCAGTTATCGGGGACCCGAAGTACAAGCACAAGAGGAGAAGTAATCCGTCCACGACGAGCAGGTACTTTCACTGGTGATTAATGTCTTCGAGTCTTGTTCTACCGGTTCTCCTGTGACGGGAACAAGGTTCGGGTCCCGCGGATAGGATTATACGTAGGAGAAAGAGGAGCTCCTGCAATCCTACACGGAATGATCGACTTAGCAAGGACTGGTGCAGAGGAGATGTCTCCCAAAGGACAAGAAGCAGCCCTAGGCTATCGAATGTGCACCCGTTGCGTAATGGATACCTCCGACCCTGACATCCGGTTTGATGGCGACGGTGTATGTAACCACTGCCACACCTATGACGAGACTGTGAAAAGAGAAGTGTTCGTCGGCGAGCAAGGAAGACGGCTGCTCGAGGATCTCGTGGTCAAGGTCAAGAAGGACGGTGCGGGAAAACAGTATGATTGCATGATCGGCGTGAGTGGGGGCGTGGACAGTACGTTCGTTGCTTACAAGGTGAAACAGTTGGGGCTCAGACCTCTCGCTGTGCATTTGGATAATGGTTGGGATTCCGAGCTTGCGGTCAACAATATCCACAAGACGTTGGAGAAGCTCGGCATCGATCTCTACACTCACGTCATTGATTGGGAGGAGTTCAAGGATCTCCAGCTAGCCTTCCTGAAGGCGTCCACGCCGGATTCGGAGATCCCAACCGACCACGCAATCGTCTCGCTCCTATACCAGACCGCAGACAGGCTAAGGATCAAGTACGTCATAACCGGTTATACCGCGCGCACCGAGGGGATCGGAACGCCAGCATGGTCTCAGGGATACTATGACTGGAAGTACATTGAGAGTCTGCACAGACAGTTCGGCACCGTGCCCCTACGGACATTTCCTCATATGACTAGGAAAGAATGGCTGCGCTTCAGACGAAAACAAGTGTGGATACACATTCTTGATTATGTGGATTATGTGAAGAAGGATGCCATCAAGATTCTTGAGCATGAGTTGGGGTGGCAGTATTACGGTGGTAAGCACTATGAGTCAATCTACACGAGGTTCTTCCAGGGCTACATTCTTCCCAGAAAGTTCGGGTATGACAAACGCAAGTTCCATTTCTCGAGCTTGATATGCTCGGGAGAAATGACCCGCGAAGAAGCGTTGGAGGAACTCAAGAAGCCTCCTTACCCGCTCGAAATGCAGGAAGCAGACAAGACCTATGTCGTCAAGAAGCTCGGAATCACAGAAGAAGAATTCGAACGAATAATGAATCTCCCGAAGAAGACCATATACGACTACCCGTCCCATGCTAAAGATTCTCGTCGCCTAGTGAACCGCCTGACCTGGCTTGCCTACCGAGCATACGCCAAGGCTCGGCAGAAACTGCTCTAACCGGGCCGGTTGTACAGGATCTTAACCGACCATGAAGACGGCCCATTCAAAGAGAGGGGCGTGAGCCAGTCGAAAAGCATACTGATAATGTGTGCCTTGGATCCGGGGAGGGACCCGCGGCCTAGCCGCATGATCCGCTGCCTCAAAGATGACTACTCGATAACCGTGTTCGCGGCAAAGGAAGCATCGGTAGAGGGCGTCGAGACAGTATCCGCTGTTGGTGCCAAAACCCCGCGACGGGGACTGGGGAGAATCGTCAGAGCCGGTCTAGTCATGTTCGGACTGGCGCTTGCGCACTTGCATCTCTATCGTCTCGCATATTCGCTGTGGTCATACCTACGGGTTCCCTTGACAGGTCCGATGGACTCGCCGGAGGTGAAGGCGAGATTGCTTGAGAGAGACTTCGACTTGGTGATTTCACACGACTTGGTCCTGTTGCCGTTGGCGTTCATCGTCCGAAAGGGCGCCAAAGTCCTGTTCGACGCCAGAGAGTTGTATCAATACCAACGCGAGGACGACCTAATGTGGCGAATGCTGAGGCAGCCGATATACAGGTACTTGTGTGTGCGCTACTTGTCGCGCTGCGACGAAATCACAACGGTCTCGGAGTCGATCGCCGAAGAGTATCACAGGGCATACGGGAAGAAGCCGGAGGTGGTACTGAGCCTGCCCGAACGTCACGAGTTGGTTCCGTCCCCTGTCCAAGAAGAGAAGATTCGCATGATCCATCACGGAGCTGCGGCCGTCCCTCGTCGAATAGAGCAGATGATTGAGCTGATGGATTATGTCGATGGCCGTTTTTCTCTTGACCTAATGCTGATACCTGAGACGCGAGCATACTGGAACCGGCTGGTTGCGATGGTGGACGGAAAAAGCAAGGTGAGGATAATCCCTCCAGTTCCAATGCAGGAGATAGTGCAATTCGTGAATCGCTACGACGTAGGTCTCTTTCTCTGCAAGCCGACAACACGCAACCTAGAGCTCATGTTGCCTAACAAGCTGTTTGAGTTCATCCAAGCGCGGCTAGCAGTCGCGATAGGCCCCTCCGTCGAGATGAGGAAGATTGTTGAGAAGTACGACTGCGGGATTGTGGCGCCGGACTTTGAACCCCAGTCATTGGCAAAAGCACTGAACGCACTCAATCCGAAGAAGCTGAGGTATTACAAACAACAAGCACACAAGGCCGCCATGGAACTGAATGCTGAGGCTAGTGCCCAGGAAGTTAGGGAAATAGTGTCGAATCTGATCGGGGGATAGCCGACGAGACTAGCTGGACCTCTGCATCATCCTTCTTGAGGAGCCTCGTCACAGCATCCGAGCCGGCTCCCGCACCTTTGCCATCCGTGGAAGCTGTTTCCACTGGTTTTGGCAGACTGGGAACAAGCATTTCCACGTCGTGGATACCCCCCGGACCTACTACTGTGGGACGCGACTCGCCTATTAGTCGCCGAATAGTGCGCGGAGTTCTTGAGAACGAGGGTAACTGATCAAGACTGCGCGGTGTGGACCCTGAAAAACGAACATGCTTCCTGCTCCGGCCGCGGAGGCGCCTCCTTGTTTGACGGCCTCGCTCAGGTGTCGAACCGTGGCTGCACCACCGCACGCTACGACGGGGATGCTGACGGAACCTGAGACTTCCCTGATGAGCTCCAGGTCATATCCTTGCATTGTGCCATCCCGGTCGATTGAGTTCAACAGCAGTTCGCCCGCCCCGCGTTTTTCCATATCCTTTGCT
>JALHSX010000144.1 GCA_022865445.1 Thermoplasmata archaeon
CTCACACGCATCTGTGCGCGACATACACGTCTACATCGCTCTCGAGGTGACTCAGAACCTGAAACTCGAAGGCCTCTCGAGGGAGATCATCAGACGGATACAGCACATGCGAAAGGAGCTCAAGCTCGAGTTCGAAGACCCCGTGGACGTGGAGTACTTCGGGCATCATGACCTTGAAACGGCCCTGTCCGTTCACAGAGACCACATAATGCGCGAGACACACGCGCGCGCACTCGTGAAGAAGGGGCCAATCCAGGACGCCCAGAAGTGGACCATCAACAAGATGCCGCTGGAGCTGTCAGTCAAGCGGATCGAACGTTGACCGGTGCGTTCTGAAGGTCCAGCTTCTTCTCCATGTAGAATGCGGGGCGTCCGGCACCGTAGAAGTCCTGTAAGGATGATTTGACCACGTATCCTCTTGACGCGTAGAGTGCTATCGCGAGCGAATTCGAAGCCTCGACCTCCAAGGAGTATCGCACGAGCCCATGCGAGCGGAAGACTTTCTCGCACTCGTCCAGCAATGCTGCGCCTATTCCTGTCCCTCTTCGCTGTTTGAGCACGGCGATAGACGCTATCTTGCCACGGAGATCGAGTTCGGAGACCATGCACATCGCGGACCCTAAGATCTCGTTTCCCTCGAGGGCGATCAGGACGAAAGTGTCGTCTCTGATCACGAAGGCGCGCACCGTCTCCGTGTTGAACCTCTCGGATCCGAAGCAATCTTCTTCAATCTTCAACAACTCGGGAAGGTCTACCTCATCGGCCTGACGGATGTTCACGGCCTGCATAACAGTCTCCGTTGAATATCTCTGTTGCGCCACATCCGAAGGGCTTATATTCGGCATGACTCTTCTCGCATCTGGATGCTGTCCGCGAAAGAGGTCCTCTCGAAGGACCGAGTTGGAAAGAAGGTCGAGGTCCGAGGATGGATTTATCGCACGAGGAGCAGCGGCGGGATTGTCTTCGCCGTGCTCAGGGACGCCACAGGGATCGTGCAGGTGACCATCAAGAAGGGGAACGTCCCGGAAGATCAGTTCGCGGCCGCGACCAAGGCCGGCATCGAATCGTCGGTCATTATCGCTGGCGAGGTCGCAGAGGACAAGCGCGCTCCTGGCGGCTACGAGATAAGGGCCAGCAAGTTTCTTGTCGTCGGCGACTCCGAGGCATTCCCGATAACCGAGTATCAGAGCACGGAACTTCTTCTCGACCTGCGGCATCTCTGGATAAGGTCCCGTGAGCAGACTGCGATCTCAAGGATCAAGGCTTCTCTTCTTCGAGGCGCGCGTGAATGGTATCACGAAAACGACTATGTCGAAGTCACACCGCCAATCATAACAGGCGTCGCCCCGGAAGGGAGCACGACGCTTTTCCAGGTCAAGTACTACGACCGGATCGTATATCTCTCTCAGAGCGCTCAGTTCTACCTCGAATCGCTCATCTACTCCCTTGAGCGTGTATGGGCCCTGACGCCGTCCTTCAGAGCTGAGAAGTCCAGGACGCCGAGGCATCTCTCTGAATACTGGCACATGGAGATGGAGGCAGCGTGGGTGGACAATGAAGGTAACATGAAAGTCCAGGAAGAGCTCGTGACAGCGATGGTGAGGAACGCGCTCAAGGAGTGTCCTGACGAGTTCAAGCTTCTGAAGAGGGACATCAGATCGCTGAAGAAGATAGAACCTCCCTTCGAGCGTATGAGTTACGATGAGGCGATGGAGTACCTGCAGAAGAAGGGCCACGAGATCTCATGGGGCAGCGACCTCGGGGCCGTTGAGGAGCGCACACTGACAATCGATCGCGAGATTCCCTTATTCGTCGTGAACTATCCAAAAGAGCTGAAGCCTTTCTACATGAAGGAGAACCCGGACGATCCTAGGACTTACAAGAATAGCGACCTCTTGGCCCCGGAAGGATTCGGCGAGATCATCGGTGGCAGCGAGAGGGAGACCGACAATGCGCTCATAATGGAGCGTCTGAAGGAGAAGTGCGAGGACACTAAGAGCTACGAGTGGTATCTTGATCTGAGAAAATACGGCTCGGTACCGCACTCTGGCTTTGGTCTCGGAATGGAACGCATTGTCACATGGGTCTGCAAACTGGACCATATCAGGGACGCGACCCCATACCCACGCACCGTTGCGCGCGTCTATCCCTAGGCCTTGTCGCTCTAGATGTGCGGTTCCCAATCACACATCCTGTGGGAAGCGTTAGCCCGGCGCCATCCTCGAGCAGTACTCGATGTAGATCTCGACGGCTTTGGCGATTTGCTCCACGTCGACCCACTCATCATTGCAGTGGCATACTCTGGGGTCTCCTGGACCGCAGACCATGAGCACCTTGTTGGAGTTCTTGAACATGACCATCTCGGTCGCATACGATACGGCCGTGATCCTAGCAGCGGGTCCCACGACATCCTTGAGCGTCTGGACCGCAGGCAGCCTGGTATCGGTTTCGACCGGGTCGAGCTCGTGCAGGATCTTGATCTCATAGCCACTAT
This sequence comes from Thermoplasmata archaeon, assembly GCA_022865445.1. Taxonomy (GTDB): domain Archaea; phylum Thermoplasmatota; class Thermoplasmata; order UBA10834; family UBA10834; genus COMBO-56-21. The sequence goes on from JALHSX010000144.1 coordinate 2,495, forward strand.
TTCCCACTCGGTCTCTGATGAGCGTGAGGACCTTCTCGGTGTTTAGATCCGGGGGATATCGAATGTCGATCTCAGCCGTGCAGCTGTCAGGGATCACGTTGATTCTCGTACCACCATGGATCATGTCCACGCACATGGTCAACTCGTTGATGGGGTTCTTTGGTATCCTCTGAAGATCTTCGGTCTTGCTGAGGATCCTCACTAGCTTCACAATCGCGTTGTCTCCCAACTCCGGCATGCTGGCATGTGCGGAGACCCCCTTGGTGCTCAGCGAGAAGTGGAGAAGACCCTTCTCCTTCACCACGATGTCGAATGCCGTCGGCTCGGCGACGACTACTGCGGGGGCATTCTTCAGGGCAGGGTCCTTCGCCGCCGCCTCTGCCCCTATCATGGTCGTTTCTTCATCAGTGGTGAAGCACAGTGAGAACGGAACGTTCGCAGCCACCAGGTCTTCGGCTGCCAACAGCATGGCCGTGCAACCGCCTTTCATGTCGCACGAGCCCCGACCATAGAGCTTTCCGTTCGCGAATTCCCCGTCCTCGAACTTCCAG
>JALHSX010000145.1 GCA_022865445.1 Thermoplasmata archaeon
TCAGCATCGGGAAGAGCATACGGTTGACGTAGTAGCCCGGTATGTCGGGCACAAGCAGCGTGGTCTTTCCCAGTCCCTTCGCGAAGTCAATCGTGGCGGAAGCGGTCTCCTCCGAGGTCTTGGCTCCTCTCCGCACCTCGACCAGCTTCATGACCTCTGGCGGATTGAAGAAGTGCAGCCCAACGAACCTTGATGGGTCCTTTAGGGCAGAGCCCAGCTCCGTCACAGGAAGCGAAGATGTGTTCGTGGCAAGGATCGCCCTGCTGGACATGTGCGGTTCGATCATCTGGTAGACCTGCTTCTTGATATTCATGTCCTCATTCACTGCCTCGATTACCAGGAACGCATCTCTCAGATCCTGAGGACCACTCGCGAGATGCACCCTGGAAGTCATTGAGGTGAGCATATCCGGCGATATCTTACCCTTCTCGACCTTGCGCTTCAGATCCATCATAATCCGACTCAACGCAGCTTTTCCCGATTCGGGGATCCTGCCGAGGACCACGACGCTGTTGTTGTTCTCCAGGCACATGGCGGCTATCTTCCTCCCCATAGTCCCAAGCCCGACCACAGCCACCGTTCCACTCCGGTTGTCTATCACCATGGCGACAGAAATTGGACCATTTGCTTAAGATACTTCTGTCGCCCCTAGCACATCCCACCAACATCATCGCCACGAGTGAAGTCTCAGACAACGCAATCTTTACGTGAGCGTTGAACTGCTCAACGGAATTGACTGAGGTCAGGGGTGAAGGAGGTTGAGCGTGGTGTTCTCCCCCACGACCAGCCTCTCGCCTTTTGGATGCATTCTGTTCGCGCTCAGTATCTTGGGCTCCTTCTCTATCCGCAACGGTTCTATGAGGAAGGCATAGAGAATTTCAAGAGAATAGACTGACCTCGGGGAGTGTCGGCATTTCCATTCTTTTCACGCATCCGCCCGAGATAGATTTCACGAGGCTGCGGTTCGAACCGTTCACTTCTGACAGTCTGCAAGTCAAGTCCTTCGACTGCGGGAACAAGGACCTTCGTGGAAATCTCGAAGAGACTGACTGCGAAAGGACATGAGGTCTCCATGACTTTCCCCGCAAGTCATCGACACATCCCCGGGCAAACGTCCTCCCGAGCCCCCCACAGCCATGATCTTGACGTCCTTCGCCTCGCATTTCACGGACTCCATCTCGTTCCTCCAGACGGGTATGAGCTTCGGATGAACGCCGAAGAAGCTCGGACTGAACGCCTCTGGAAACCGCAGTAGGCGACTGGACGCAGGCAAAAGACCATTAGGCAATTGAGTCCATTCGGGATGTGGGAATGGTTATGGAGTCTCAACATGGCGAGAATCTTGGGGCAGTCGGACAGGGCATTGTGACAGGTTTTCTCTTGCTTTTTGCCTACTACTTGATGGCCCTTGGCGTCGGGTCCTACGTTTCTACTATTTGGGTTTGGGCGATCTCTGGGCTGTTCGTTCTCTCAAGCTTATTCATGATACTCTCCGTAGTCATGCTTGTTCAAAGGCAGCGAGTATCAAAGGATTTCTTCGTGATCGGGAGTGTCATACTGCTGCTCTTGGTCATTGTCGCCGCGGCCAGCGTGGTTAGAGGCGCAGGGTGATCATCTCTTCGACTCCTGCGATTTCACGACTGACGCGATACGTGATTCCGTACGGATTTCGTTCTTATCAATTCGGCCAGTCTCTGAGAGGCGCACCCATCAGCAAGGTATATGAAAGGAAGGAGAAGCTGCCTCGTTCTATCGGCCTCAACCGGCTGCTGCCCAGCAACCTCCATGCACTTCCTTATGGACTTCTTTATCTCGTCCTCACTGTAAGCACCGATCGCCAATCCGTCCTGAACCAGGCCACTTATGTCTTTTTCATCGGCCAAGTTCACAGATATGACGGGTTTGCCCAGGATAAGTGCCTCGACGCAGACGCTGGAAGTGGACACGATGACAAAAGACGATAGCCTGATCAGGTCCCACAGTGAGTCCTTAGCGATGACTGCCTTAACTCCCTCCTGAGCTGCTATCTCAGACACTATCCTTTGATACATGTCCTGAAAGTCCGGGTGCAGTTTGACAACGATCTGGATATCGCCATGTACCTTCAGCGACCTGAGCACGAGTCTGATGTAGTTCTCTTCTTCTTCGACCGTGTGCCGATAGGTATCAGCTTCAAACCATTCTGTGGCAACAAGGACTACTTTGAGTTTGGGATCCAGCCCGAACCGCCTGGAGAGTCTGTCACGGTCAAAAGGAGGCAGATTGAAGAGCCCATCATATCTTGGGCACCCTGTCACTACCTGACTCTCCGCTGGTTTACCTCTATCGGTGTGCCACTTCCGGTAATACTCCCCCCAAACTGCCTGGATATCTCCCACTTTGGGCATTACATATAAGCCCGCAAGGTCTCTGGACAAAATCCCGTGTTGAACAACAACAACAGGTATTCCCCGCGACCTCAGAACTTGACACGTGGATCTGTAAAGAGGAGTGAGGTCCTGACGTACCACAAATGACGCTGGTCGGATTATCTTCGCAAATAGCTCCGTCCATTGGATCCTTCCGAAGAGATTTGGGACAAGTTCCGAAAGTCTCTGATCTATTCGACTAGACAGCACGCGCCACAACGGAATCTCATCATATACAATCGAGTCGCAAAGTCTCGAAGTGATTTCCTCATCCTTCAGATACTGAAGGACTCTGCTCGCCTGTGATATTGAACCTGGAGTATGTACGAAGCTAGGGTAGATCTTGAGTGCTCTTCCATCTGCATCTCTCAGGCGTTCAACGAGCCCTTCGACGGTAGCTTCTATAGCGTATCTTGCCTTTTTCCTATCTAGAAGAAGAGTCGCCAAGGTGCCGAAATTCTTGCGCAGAATCAGGGCGCATGACTCAATGAGCTTGACACTGGGGAACACATAAGAAGGCCATTGCCTTGCACGATTGCGCTTCTGCTTGTCTTCTGCCACTACCCATGAGGGCCGCTCGAGTCTGGCCACCTTTATGCCTTTCTGAGCCGCCAAGTATGTCAGTATTGAAGGAAGAGTATAGTAGCAGGCATCGTGCCAAACGTCCTGGGAATCCAGCGACGGAATGTATATGGCATCAAATGAATCCTGAAGGAGCGTTCCTGCAATCTCGACGCTTCTGAGCGCGTCGATGAAGAGGAAGTAGAAATCGTATTCAAGGACTTCGCCGATTGACACTCCATGATAAGACATTAGGGGATGGTCGATTGATTTGTACCATGCTCTGCAGAATTCCACGGACTGCTTGTCCATTGCAGGGGATTTCTCCTTCGAGAAGAACAGGTTGGGCGTCACATAAGGGATTTCCATTTTTCGGAGAGCTATGCCGGCAAGAGTGCCCAGACTGAGGACGACGACTTCGTCGCTCTCCCTCAGAGTTCTCAACCTATCAAGTGTGGAGCCATTGTGACATTCGGTCTCATCCATCAAGAGGAGGTATCTCATCCGCTCGAGTATTGGTTCGATGTCTTAAATCATTGACCCTGATGGCCAACAAGCAAAGAGACATGTTCTGACAATCTGGTGCCCTTCGCAATATTCCAATCAGCATTAAATACCAGGTTGGAACATCAGACCCCGATTGTTTGATTGCGCGGAAATCGTTTCTGGTAATGCTCACAAAAGGAGCCTCAGCAATCATCGGCATCACTGGATTGCTGTTGACGACTCGGTACCTAGGTGCTGAGCAATATGGAACGATAACTTGGATGCTCGCGATCCTAGCTACTTTCAACACGATAGCAGACCTTGGTTTTGGATCTGCTCACACCAAGAGAGTCTCCGAAGGCCACGACCTGAGCGAATGCGTCAGCACGTTCGCATACGTCAAGGGACTGCTGACCCTCGCGATGGCACTATTCGTCGTGTTCTCCGTGGGAATCTGGTATGCGGCGTCAGAGCATCCACTCTCAGGTTCCTCGATTCGGCTCCTGCTGGTTCTGTTGGTCTTCCAGGTAGTGAGCGACCTCACGAAGATAGCAACCACGACTTTTGACGCGAAGGTGGAGACCGCGAAGAGTCAACTGGTCTTCTTTTGCGATCCGTTGGTAAGACTACCCTTCCTTGTATTCGTGCTCTTGAACGGCATGGGGGCCATCGGCGTGTCTTTCGCATATCTCGCGGGCGGGATCGGCGCAAGCGTCGTCGCTCTTTTCCTGATTTCGAAAGAGAGGATAGTCTGGCAGAAACCCAAACTGATAAACTCGTACGCGAAGTGGGCGATCCCTATGGTGGCTGTGATGGTCGCTAGCGGAATCCTCCTCCAGCTAGCTCCGACGATGATAGGAGTCTTCTGGCCGAAATCTGACGTCGCATACTACAGCACGTCCTTGTCTCTGCTTTCGTACTTGGGGATACTGGGGGGTTCGGCGATGATGCTGTTGTTCCCAACCTTCTCCAAGTGGTCCCACGAGGGTAGGTTAGATGATATCAAGAGGGCGTCGAGAGAAGGCGAGAGATATCTTTCTCTCATAAGTCTGCCAATCTTGACGACGATCATAGTCTTCCCGAGCCAGATCGCTGTGATCATGTTTGGCGACGCGTTCTATAACACAGGCAGAGTCCTCCCGTATCTTGCGGTAGCCACATACATTGGACTCCTGAACATAACCGTCTCAGCACAAGTGCTCGGGATGAATAGAGCGGACCTCTATGTGAAATGGACCTACGTCGACCTGACACTCGCCTCGATGCTGCTGATCATCCTTGTGCCATCGAGCGTGCTTGGCATACACACGCTCGGTCTCTCTTACCGAGGGGCGGCTATCGCCAGCGTCATATCGGCATTCGTCGGCTTCGGGATCGCCCGGTGGTTCACATACAGCCTGACAGGAGCGAAACCGAATCCTTCGATCCTGAAACACGTCGTCGCAGCTTCCTTCATTGGCATAGTGATGTACTATGCGAGCACCGTATACCCAGTGGTCCAATGGTACGACGCTGCGGTCTACCTACTCATCGCGCTCGGAGGATTCCTGTCGATTCTCTACTGCCTCAGGGAATTCACTGCTCATGACTTGAGGTTCTTCTTGGACGCCCTCGACATCAAGAAACTGAGTCAATATGTGAGAGGGGAGCTGTGGGCAAAGGGGAAAGAACCACCGTGATCGGAACCGCATGTCATGGCCGGTTATGCGGGAAACAAACGTAGAGAGGACCCCTACTCCGACGAGTTTGAATTCATGCTTTTTCAAGTGCGAAGTAATAATAACACAATATATCATTCCACACTTGAATTGTTATGAATTGGCAAGAAAAGACGGTTCTGGTAACCGGGGGAACCGGCTCTTTCGGTAAGAAGTTCGCCGAGACGATGCTGAAGCACAATCACCCGAAGAAGTTGATCATATTCAGCCGGGATGAACTGAAACAGCACGATATGAGGACCGGGGGCTTCGATCACGATTCTCTCAGGTACTTCATCGGAGACGTCCGAGACCTCAATCGCCTCAAGCGGGCCATGACCGATGTCGACATAGTAGTGCATACGGCCGCGCTCAAGCAGGTCCCAGCGTGCGAGTATAACCCCCTAGAAGCGGTGATGACTAACGTTATGGGAGCGAGGAACGTCATAGACGCTTCCATCGACTGTGGGGTAACGAAGGTGCTCGCCCTTAGCACAGACAAGGCAGTGAATCCCATCAATCTATATGGCGCGACGAAGCTGGTCGCGGAGAAACTTTTTGTCCAAGCTAATTCCTACAGCGGAACAAAAGCCACAAGGTTCAGTTGCGTTCGCTATGGCAACGTGGTGGGCAGCCGAGGAAGCGTGGTCCCGCTCTTCCTTCAACAGAAGAAATCTGGTAAGATTACAGTCACCGACCCCAGGATGACACGGTTTTGGATCACGCTTCAGGGTGGGGTGGATTTCGTCATCAGGAACATCGAAAGGATGACGGGCGGGGAGATCTTCGTGCCAAAGATCCCCAGCATGAAGATCGTCGACCTGGCGAAAGCCATCGCACCAGACTGCAAGATCGAGAGCATCGGTATCAGACCTGGTGAGAAGCTTCATGAGGTGCTCGTTTCCGAGGATGATGTGAGAAACACGGTCGAGTTCGATGACATGTACGTCATACAGCCAGCAGACCCGATGTGGAACTATGTCCCCTGGAAATCGGAGAAAAGGCTCCCGGAAGATTTCCTTTATGCGAGCAACACGAACAAGGATTGGCTCACTGTTGAACGGTTGAGAGAGATAGTTGGGATGTCAAAGTGCGAAGAATGATTCCATACGGTAAGCA
>JALHSX010000146.1 GCA_022865445.1 Thermoplasmata archaeon
AGTGTACTACTTGCAGGGCTCCTTCTGAAGATGGGAGGCTACGGCTTCATCCGGATCATGCTGGGACTGTTCCCTGAAGCTTCTCGCTTCCTCGCGCCTGGTATGATCGGCCTCGCAGTATTGACCATGTTCTACGGCGCTATCGTAGCAATGACCCAGCAGGACCTAAAGCGTATGATCGCCCTCACAAGCATCAATCACATGGGGTACGTGCTGCTAGGTGCCTTCTCATTCACGACGATTGGACTCTCCGGAGCGGTCTTCCAAATGTTCAACCATGCCTGCGCTATTGGCATGCTCTTTCTCATGTCTGGGGTCGTACACCAACAGATGGGAACTAGGATTATCCGAGAGCTTCCTGGTCTGGGGAGAGCAATGCCTCTCATGTCGTTTCTGCTAGTGCTCGGATCGCTTGGCGCTATGGCATTTCCATGCTTTGGGAGCTTCATCAGCGAGTACATGGTCATACTGTCAGCAATTAGAGTGAATCTTCTGCTGGCTGCGGTAGTGCTTGTCCCCGCAATCACGGCTGGCTACTTTGTGTGGATGCTCCGAAGAGTTCTGGTGACCTCACCAGAGGGCACGATGGCCAGGAACGAGGCACCAGTATTCGAACTGTTGACACTTGCTGTGTTCTTGGTTCCGCTACTGCTGTTTGGAGTATACCCGGCGCCTATGCTTTCGCTCATCAACTCGACGATAAGCGGTCTAGAGCGGTTGGGGCTTGTCTAGCTATCTAACTAACTTCTTTATAGAACGTTGGCTGAACAAACGGAGTTCAACGGGGGGTTCACCGTGGATCTGCTGACGGCACTGTTTCTGCTCCCACTTCCGCTTTTCGGGTTGTTGACCCCCGCCGCTGACTGGTTGTTTCGCACTGTCAAGAAGAATCTCGTGCCGTACTGGACGTTGACGGCGTTGCTGGTCTCATTGGGTTCCGCGCTCGTAATGTTTCTTCAGACTCAGCGACCGCTCACACTTGTGTCCGGCGTCCTCTCGATTGACGCATTTTCGCTCTTTTTTGCCGTGATCTTCCTGTTGATCTCAGTGCTTGTCAACGTGACTTCGCTCTCATACATGAGTCGGACCGAGAATCCCCTCGCCTACTATGGACTGCTGCTGTTCTCCACGTTCGGAATGATCCTAGTGGCGCTCTCTGTGGACCTGGTTGTTCTTTTCGTCTCTTGGGAACTGATGAGCGTCCCCACTTATGTTCTGACCGGCATTCTGAAGAAAGACCCGGCTTCAAACGAGGCCGCTCTGAAGTACTTTCTGGTCAGCGCGTTGTCATCCGGCCTCGTGATCTATGCGATATCTCTCCTCTTCGGAATAACGAAAAGCACGAACATGATTGTGATCGGTGAGGCACTCAGCTCGCAGAATCTGCTATTGGAGCCCCTAACTGTCGTCGCGATAGCTCTCTTCATCGCCGGCTTCGGAATGAAGGTTGCCGCGGTCCCGTTCCACATGTGGATACCCGATGCATACGAGGGTGCGCCGACCACTATAGCTGCGCTTCTTGCAGCCGGCACGAAGAGCGGGGGATTCGCCGCGTTGATACGAGTATTCTTCGTATCTCTTGCCGTCTACAAGGCGGACTGGTCAGTGATATTTGCTGTGATCGCTCTGCTCACGATGACTTTGGGCAATGTCGGAGCGCTGACGCAAAAGAGCTTCACGCGCCTCTTGGCCTACTCCAGTATCGCTCAGTCAGGATACATCATGATCGGTCTTGCCGCGCCGACGACTCTTGGGGTTGGCGGTGCCTTGTTCCATATCCTTAACCATTCGATAATGAAGTCAGCAGCGTTCTTTGCAGCAGCGGCAGTCATGATGAAGTTGTCAACCACAGCTCTGGATGGATACTCGGGGCTAGGGAAGAGGATGCCTCACACCGCGCTCGCGCTAACGATTTCGTTGCTTGCGCTTGCAGGAGTTCCTCCGCTGAATGGATTCATGAGTAAGCTAGTCCTATTCACGGCCGCCATGGAGTCGAATCTCTCTTGGCTTGCGCTCGCGGGGGTGCTGAACAGCGCCTTTTCGCTGGCATATTACGGGTGGATTATAAAACGGATGTATCTTGACGACGCGCCCGACATGACACGCGTAAAGGAACCTCGCCTTTTCGTCTCGGTACTCGCGTTTTCTGCTGCGGTCATAATCCTGACCGGGGTCTACCCTGAGCCAGTCCTGTCCGTGATCATGATGATTCCGTCACGGCTCTAGGCCTTCTCTAACCTGCAGATTTCGCTCGGTCCTTCCAGAGCGCGGTTGATTGCTAACTCTCCTATGATCTTCGTGTGCTTGGCTACCGGGCAGCTTCCAGTCCAGCCATTGAAGGCTTCCGATACTGTCCTAGCGTTCGTCTACGGGGCTTCCTGCGGCGGGCCATCTTCCGGATGATGTCATTCTGGATTTCACTCATGAGACCGTTCAGTCCTCCCTTGTCAGCGGCACGTGGTTGACGCCGGCCCAGCCGTGAAACTCCGTGCGGTATCCTTGGTGTCCCTCCGGAACCCTCGACAGTCGCTCCGGGCTCCAGATGATCAACTCCTTCTCATACTCCGCAAGATCGTAATCCTTCGTGTAATCCAAAGCCCCCGTCGGACAGAAGTCGGTACAGAAATGACAGAAACAGCAACGGATGTACCAGTACTGTGGAAACCTATTCTTTGGATTCTGCGGATACGTCTTCTGGTTGGTAACGGGGACCATCGTGATGGTCTTCTCGGGACATATCCACGCGCATATTCCGCAACCAATGCAT
>JALHSX010000147.1 GCA_022865445.1 Thermoplasmata archaeon
ATGCTGCATCTCTGGCCTATACAGGCAAGCACATCCAGCACGGGGCGGGAGACACGGTCGACGCGGAGTACTTGATCAAGATGGCCACTGCGGTCGTGGGCTCAGAGAAGGAGCTCAGGAAACGGCCTATCGTCTCGTTGACGCATACGCCGATAACTCCCCTGCGGTACGAAAAGGGAGATATCGAGGCGGCGGTCGTCTTTTCTCGAGCAGGCCTTCCCGTCGTTCACCTCTCGATGGCGATATCGGGCTCTGTGTGCCCGGTCTCGTTGGCAGGGACAATCGCGGTAGTGAACGCCGAGAACCTGGGAGGTGCTGTGATCTCAGAAACTGCAGCTCCTGGCGCGCCCATACTCTACAGTTCCGAGAGCGGTCCCATGGACATGAAAACAGGGGTCTTCTTGTCTGGGTCGACGGAGGGTGCCCTGATAAATGCGGCTGGATGCCAGATGGCTAGGCGATACAAACTGCCCAGTCAGGTGGGAGGACTCGCAGCATCCGGTTCCATGCCTGGGTATGAGATCGGATACCAGAAGGCGATAAGCGGCCTGATACCAGCGATGGCGGGTGCAGACCAGATAGTGGGGATCGGGGGATTCGACAGGTCAGGCTGCGAATCGCTTGAGTAGGTCGTGATGGACTGCGAGCTCTGGCGGAACATATTGCGCGGCTGGAACGGCGTGAAGGTCAGCAAGGACACGCTTGCGTTTGACGCCATCGCGCGTGTAGGCCCGGGCGGCTACTTCATGAAGGACATCCACACGCTGAAGCACTTCAGGAGCGAGGTCCTGATGCCCAAGATAGCGATGAGACAATGCGCGCCAGGTGCAAGAGTTGAGCCCATCAAGCTGGCGGCGAGAGATGAGGTCAAGAGGCTGCTGAGGGAGCACAGGCCTGTTCCCCTGGACAAGACGGTGAAGCAGGAAGTCAAGAAGATACTGAAGAAGTACGACACCGAGCTCCACGGAAAGCCGATCTCTACGAAGTACCTTGACCGGCTAGGGTGAGTGCCGGTCTCCTCAATAAGTACTCGTGCGCGCTCAGAGCGGCCTTTGCACCTTCGCCAGCCGCCACAACGATCTGCTTCTCATGGACTGTTGTGACATCACCCGCCGCGAATATGCCCGGCACATTCGTCTCACACTGACAGTTGACCTCGATCTCGCCATATTGGTTCAGGTTCACTAGGCCCTTGACGAACTCAGTGTTCGGGTTCAGGCCAACCTCGACGAACACGCCGCTCACCTTAAGGGTCTCTTCCTTTCCTGTCATCCTTTCGCGGATGCTCAGGCCTTCGACGACTCTGTTCCCGACGACGTCCAAGACGTCGTACCCAATCCGTCGCTCGACATTCTTCAAGAGACCGGCTTTTTCGGATACTACGGCGTCAGCTCTCCAGAGGTTTCTCGACACGACATAAACCTTCGATGCGACCTGGGCCATCTCGATGACGGCCTGGATGGCCGAGTTGCCTCCGCCGCACACTGCCACCTCCTTGCTCGCGAAGAGCGGTCCGTCGCAGGTGGAGCAGTAGGAAAGCCCTTTGCCGATCAACCTCCGCTCATTCGGCACGCCGAGTTCCTTGGGCCGTTTGCCAGAGGCGATGATCACGGCGCGGGCGCTGATGGTCCTTCCGCCCGTCGTCTCGACCGCGAATGAACTCGATTCCAGTTTGATGCTCTTTGCTTCGTCGAGGACTATGGGCATCGGGAACTGCTTGACCTGTTCCTCGAACTTCGCCGTCAGCTCTCGGCCAGTGATGTACTGGTAACCCATGTAGTTCTCGATGCCGAGCGTCCAAGCCACCTGCCCGCCCACATCCTTGCTAACGATCGCAGCTGAGAGTCTCTTGCGGGCAAGGTATACTGCGGCGGTCATGCCTGCAGGTCCGGCACCTATGATGCACACGTCTACGATTCCCTCGACCTCTGAAGGAGCCTCAAGGCTGAACATCGTTTCTAAAGACCGTGTTCCAGTAATATTAGCTTTGTCAAGTCCTGGCCTCGCGCACCGTCCCAGTCTCGGCCCAAAGGTTGATGTCCATCCAGTTGAATGCGCCCCAAAGTGATTGGGCATGGACACATTCGAGGGTACATATGACAGGGCGCTGGTCCAAGGCGCTCGAGCGGCCGTGAGGGATGTCCTCGCGGTCAGGAAGGACGATCGGGTTTTGATCATCTCGAACCCGACAAACGAAGTGCGCGAGATCTCTATGGCGATGTACGATGCTGCTTTGGAGGCGAGAGCAGCACCCACGCTGCTATTCCAGAGGGAGAAGGGCCAGTTCGACCTTGCGGAGGAGGAGGTAATCAAAGCCTTGTCGTCTGCGCCGGATGTCGCACTATCCATCAGCCAGGACAAGCTGGGCAAGGACAAGTGGGGGCTCAGCCACGGCTACAAGGGCAAGCGTGCGTACGACCACATCTACGACATGCTGTACGAGGA
>JALHSX010000148.1 GCA_022865445.1 Thermoplasmata archaeon
AGGAAGCCGTCGAATGACATACTCCAGGATATCGCTTCTGTCCACATCCTGTCACTGCCCAAGGATACGAAGTTCGTGGTGGACCCAGGATCGGACGTCCTATCCGCAAGCTCCATGGGCGCTCTCAGGGAATCGGCAGGTGCTAAATGCATTGTCGTCAGAGGCAAGGCTGAGCACGTCTCCTTCTTCATCGATGAGCCACCCTATGAGCTGACGATTTTTGATGTCGTACCGCCACTGCCGTCCAAGTTGGTCGGACTTGTTCGTACTGCACTGGAGACCGATCTTCAGGACGTGTATGTGCGGTTCAAAGTCCTGGAAGTCGATCTGAACTCGCTCTCGAAGAGTTCGGAGACTGCAATCACCATGTTCCCATGCAAGGCGTCGGGACTCGTCTCTGGGAAGAGGGTTCTCTATCTGGATGAGACCCCAGAACTTACCGCGGCAGAGATCGAGGACGTCACTTTGGTGGGATGCAGCTTGTCTGCTAGAATCTTCAAGGCAGTTTATGGGGTTGAGCCTCGGATGATCAACATGTGTCCTCAAGATTTGGCCCAGGAGATGGGCGTGAAGGGCCCTCTTCTGATCAAGTGCTGCAAGATCAGAGAGGGATTCGAGAAGAAGGGTGATGTGGGGATCGTCCCATGGGGTGCCCGTGCATCCGACGTGACGGCAGCGCTTAGGGCAATCCTGCGCTAGATGCTCAATTCCTCTTCACGGAACTTCACAGCTGGACAAGGACCTAGGCATTCTCCGCAATGGCTGCATTTCGACTTGTTGATCTTGATTCGTCCATCCAGTTCCAGGGCACCATTTCTGCACCTGCCCAGACAGATGCCGCACCCGGCGCAGTCCACTGCTCTGAACACGATTTCCTTCAGCACCGCTGCCTTCTCGCGCAGCTCCTTCTCATCCTTGGCCTTTATCATCACAGGGCCTTCGGCGAAGACAGTGATCGAACGGACCTCAGCGATATTCCCGTCAGGGGATGTCGTGACCTCTCCAATGATGTTCAGCATGTTCGAAACCATTGCCATCGGGAGGGCTTTGCTGAACACACCCTCCATGCTGAGCCCCTCGACACAGGGGCTGTAGCCGCTTGTGCTTCTGAACTCAAGATTCTGTGGTCCAGCCTTCTCCGACGTTGGCGCAACCTCATCTCTCCATACAGAACCGAGTTCTTCCAGCACGGACTTCGGCACGTGCTTCCAGCGCCACAAATCGTATTTGAGCCATGCATCCGTTTTGCCGGTCTTCGCGGCGTGCTCTTCTAGGAATCTCTGGTATCGATCGTACTCTGAACTGATTTCCCTAACCTTCCTGAGCTCTGCCAAGTCCGTCGCGGGGCACATGAAGCATCCAATCCTCTCTAGCCCTTGTCTGTAGAGAGGGTTGACATTGGCTCCCTTTGAGAACAGGTATATCCAGACATGCAGCGCAGACCACTTCTGTATGGGCGAGGCCGCCAACTGGTTTGGGGTCCACGGATTCCTCCAGACCTTGCCTTTCTCTGCTCTCTGCTGTGACTCGTAGGCTCGCTGACCTATGAACGATAGTACTCCTTCCGGGAAGTTCTTCTGGATCAGCTGAGTCGCCGGACCGAGCTTGCATGTCTTGCAGCACCATCTGAAATCCTTTGCCGGAGGGCCAAAGTAGGCCAGATTCTTCCAGAACGCCTCTCCAGCACTTTCGACGATGAGGTCAAGCGAGAACTCCTTAGCAACCTGTGTAACGTTGCTTTTTGTCTCTTCGAACTCGAGGCCCGTGTCGATGAACATGAGCTTAGGTTTGACTCCCGCATCGAGAACCAGCAAGAGTGTGGCGAGACTGTCCTTCCCGCCGCTGTACGAGACAACGACCGGCAGCGAATTCTCTGCCACCATCTTGTTGATGAATTGCTTCGCCTCCGCAGCTCTTCGCGACATCACCTCTCGATTCGCGGCGACGACATCATCCCAGGAGGCCGGCTTGGCACTCGATTGGTTCCGACCCTCATCCACGATCCAACGTGTCTTCACAGCGGTTCCGCGCTTGTGTTCCATCATCTCGGCCGAGGTCATCTTTGAGACTCCGACGGAAACCGGCTTGCCATCGTTCTCAACGACAAGCACTTCCGTGCCCGGCTTGATGTCGGGATCACAATCCAGGATGCCCACCGCGAGCGTGCTCGCACTCTTGTTCCTCACGGCTTGTGCGGCGACTGGGTCTATCTTAACCCAGCCTCTCACGACATGCTTGGCCAACACCCTTGCGCTCGGTGGTCTAAGAAGGAATTTGTCCCCGCCTATGAGGCTGAATCTGACTGCGCCGACGACCTCGCCGTCCAAGATCACTTCGTCCATCCGGTCGATGTCGGGAGCCTTGTTAAGAAGGACTATCCGCCCCTCGGGGATGACGAGGCTGCCGGCTCCGCCTCCGAACTGTGAGTCGATCAGGGATCGGATTCTCTCTATGTCCGAATCGAAAGCAGGCCTTGCGTCACCTGGAGGGGTTATTTTGACCTCTCTCGTCCTCCCAGCGCAGATTCCGCATACATTCTGCTCGAGCACAGGCAAGTTGCACTTGTCGCACCAGCGCAGGTGGATCTTGCCAAGTATGATAGCGCCCACGGGACTCCGGAGAGAACGACTGTATTATAGACTATCCGCCAGACGGCCTACTTCAGTCTCTTCCACTGCTTCACGACGGATTCGACGGCGTCTTTGGCCCTCTCGATCCTGTCCTCTGCCTGAAGCCGGCTCATTCCCGGGCCAGATATGCCGAGCCCGATGGGCTTCTCGTACTCGACTGCGAGGTCCGTGATCTTTCTTGCGGCCTGGCCGATTACGATCTGGTCGTGCTCGGTCTCGCCCTCGATGACTGCGCCGATCGTGACGACGCCATCGATGGTCTTGTCCTTGACGAGCGTCTTCACGGCCAATGGTATGTCGTAGACACCAGGCGTCATGATGACCCTGACCACTTCCACGTCCAAGAACTTCGCATGCTCCTTTGCCCTCTCCAGCATCATCTGCGTGATGTCGAAATTGAACTCACTGCAGACGATTCCTATTCTCATCTTTCCTGCCATTTCATTGCCTCCTTTCTTGATCCTCAACTGATCGGTCCAACGTCCTCGAACCCTTGCCTCAGCCCTTTGCCAGCGTTCTTCGACAGCCTTTCGGGTCTGAACAGGAGGTCGTATGCGTTGACAGCGTGCTCCCTCGACCTGCGTTCCGCGAGCCAAGCGAGCTCCTTCGCGTTCTTCGCCTCATCCTCGTGCACGAACACCTCGATGACATGCTTGTTCGCCATGAGTTGGACATGAATCAGGCCGGTCGATGCCTCGTGTGCGCAGACCTTGTCGATATCGTTCGCGCCCGGCATTCCCAGCGCGATGACGATATCGCACTCTCTCTCGTCGAACAGTCTCTTGGCCGCCACGGGCAGATCCTTCACTCCTGGGACGGTGTATCTCTCCACTCTGAAACCAGTCCCGGTCTTCTTCAGCTCATCAATCGCGAAGCCGCCCATGTCGACTCTTGCGAAGGTCGTGTCCGCGACCCCGATCCTCTTCATCGCCTCTCGACCTCCCTGAGCTTCTGGTTGGCCGTCTGGAACTCTATGATCTTGCTGATTATCTTGCGAGTGCCGTCGAGGTCGTGGTCCAGGTGCGGCATCCGCACGACCTTGACCTTCAGTCCCCGCTTCGCCAGTTCCTTCTCCAGGTTCTTCTGGTCGAAGGGTTGGTCGTAACCCAGGGTGATGATGTCTGGTCTGAGATCCTTGACGATCTCGAAGATGTCTCCTCCCTCCCTGCCCAGGACCGCCTTGTCCACAGGTTTCAGTGAGGCCACGAGCTCGCATCTCATCTTCTCAGGCGTGATAGGCTCGTGCTTTCTTTTCCTGACCGTAGTATCTGTTTCGACGACTACGACGAGCTCATCACCGAGCTTCTTCGATTCTTCGAGATAGTGAAGATGGCCCAAATGGAGGATGTCGAAAACCCCTGTGGCCATTACGCGAACCATGAGCGCTCACCTGTTCCCGAAAGTCTTCCAGGCCTCTACGACCTCAGCCCCTTCTAGGAATACGTACTGATGTCTCTTCGCGTAGACCTTCGCCTTCTGCTTGGAAAGCGCCCTGCCGTCGTCGCCCATCATCTCGCAGACAGTGGCGGATGGGACAAGCCGTGCCATGAGCACGAGCGCAGTCGCGAGCTCAGTGTGTCCGAATCTGGTCTCGAGTATCCTCTCAGACGTGTTGAGCAGATGTATGTGACCTGGCGCACGGAAGCTCCTGCCAAACTCCTTCTTGGCCCAGCCGTCCTCTGAGGTCAACGCTCTCCTGGATAGTTCGGCGAATTCCTTGACTGTCATCGCTCTGTCGTTGTCCGTGATGCCCGTGAAGGTCTTCCTGTGGTTTATCGTGATCCCGAAGGCCGATTTCACATCGTATGGGATGTCGTTCGGTATCAGGTTCCTCATGACGGGATAGTGTTCGGCCATTCCGAGGAATAGCTCGCTGAGAAACGGAAGACCCAACGCTTTTTGAATCTGAGTGTCTGCAGTCGTGCAGATCAATCCTCCCGCATCCTTCCGCAGGGTCCTTATGACCGCGGGATTCACGTGCTCCGAGGCGACCACCATGTCTGTCTCCTCCTCGCGCCCATCGGCATCATAGACAAGCACGATGCGACCTTGTCGGAGCTCCTGGATTGCCTCTGGCACGACAGTTGAAGCCATCATTTTGCGCATGCTTGCTGGTGATATTAGCGATGTTGCAGTTACCAACCAGAAGGTATCAGTCGACCTTTCTTAAAGCCTCAGCCAGGGCCAGTCTTGAGGCTCTTCGGGACGGGGATAGCATCGAGGCCAGGGTGATCACGAACGCGATCCCTGTTAGCACGAGGACCTCGCCCCATGGAATCACAAAGGGCACGTTAGGTCAATTCCTCTCAACGCCTCTACCTTGACCTTCCCCGAGTCATAGACCTTCTTCACGCCCTTCGCAACAATGATGCCTTCTGACTCGCGTCCCTGCCCTGCTCTGCTGACGCTCTCACCGTTTCTTTCCATGGCGGTCCCTCCCCTCAAGCGGACAACACTCACGAATGCTGACGACCACAAAGGATTCGCCAATTCTTATTAGAGGTTTTCGCAGGCCATCCGGCAAACGCCCCCATAGGGGGCCCGAGCACTCATTTATATCTGCACGCCAATACAAGCGCTTGATGTTGGATTCTAAGGAAAGAGTCCGGGCGCTCGATCAGAAGGACATGCTCGGGTCCATCGAAGCGCTCCCGAAGCATCTAGCTGACGGCCTCAGGCGTGGGCGAATGTCTGGGTTGCCGAGGTTCGTGCCGAAGGAGATTGTCGTGTGCGGCA
>JALHSX010000018.1 GCA_022865445.1 Thermoplasmata archaeon
CAGGTCCTTGGCGAGATCCCCTCGGTCTCCTCTGAACCCGAGCTCGTCGAGGATGAAATCGTCGTACTTGGACCAGAGAGTGCCTTCGTCCTTTCCGTCCTGCTTGGCGAACTCCGAATCGAATACTCCATCTGCCTTTGCGAGCAGAGAAGCGATCCTCTCCGAATCGACCTTCTTGCCGTGTCTCGAGAGGATTTTGGAGAAGACAGTCTCTCTGGGCGGTATCGCTTCGATCAGTGTCCCGCCTGCGTCGAATAGAATGGCGTCCAGCTCTTCAGTCATGTTTGCCCCAGTTTGTCCTGGTCGAGCGCCCTACCTCAGCAGCTCGGGGACGTCGGTCGGTATCTTCGCGACCTTCACGCCTGCTGCTTCGAGCGCTTTGATCTTGCTCTCTGCGGTCCCTCTGCCACGGGCGATTATCGCACCTGCGTGGCCCATTCTCTTGCCTGGGGGCGCAGTCCTTCCAGCGATGTATGCGACGACGGGTTTGTCCACATTCTTCTTGATGAACTCGGCTGCTTCCTCCTCCGCCGTGCCGCCGATCTCACCGACCAGGACTATCTGCTTCGTCTGCCTGTCACTCTGGAATCTCTCCAGGACGTCTATGAAACTCATCCCGGAGACCCTGTCGCCGCCTATCCCAACACAGGTGGATTGGCCGAGCTTGTGTTCCGTGATGGCGTTGACTATCTCATAGGTGAGAGTCCCGGATCTTGAGACCACTCCGATGTTGCCCTGCTTGAAGATATTGTTCGGAAGGATCCCGACCTTTGCCTTTCCGGGCGATGCGATCCCTGGACAGTTCGGGCCTATGACGGTGACTCCTCTGCTCCTCGCGACGGCGACGAGATGGATCGCATCCAGAACCGGCAGATGCTCCGTGACTACCACGATGGTCCCTATGCCGGCATCGATCGCTTCCAGTGCCGCGTCCTTGCAGAACGGAGCGGGTACGAAGATGCAGGATGTGTTGGCTCCTTCGTTCTCCATCGCCTCGGCAACGGAATCGAAGACTGGGATGTCATTGACCTTCTCGCCGCCCTTTCCCGGGCTAGTTCCGGCAACGACCTTCGTGCCGAAATCACGCATCGCCTTCGAATGGTAGGTTCCCTGATAGCCCGTGATGCCCTGGACCACGAGTTTTGTGTCGTTGTCGACTATCACTGCCATTCAGACCACCTTCAGCGATTCCTTGGATGCGAGCTCCGCAGCCTCGCTGAGGCCGGAAGCGGGAATCATCCCCGCGTTCTTCAGCATGCCCCTCGCGATGTCCTCGTTCACGCCCTTGATCCTCACGACAATCTGGAACTTCCTAGCCTGTCCTTCGATGGCCTCCAGAACACCCTTGGCAACGGTGTCGCACTTGGTGATGCCCCCGAATATGTTGATCAACACTACCTTTGGCTTTGCCTCGCGCATGAGCAGCATCGCGTCCTTGACCTTCTCGGGGTCGTCGGTACCACCCAGGTCCAGGAACACGCCCGCCTTTCCCCCGAACATGTTGATGCTGTCCAGGGTGGCCATTGTGAGGCCCGCACCGTTTGCGATGACGCCTATGTTCCCATCGAGTTGAACGAACGCGATATCGAGCTTCTTCGCCTTTTCCTCGAGAGGTGTCAGGTCCTCAGCCAGGGAATCATACTCTCTGTGTCTGAAGAGCGCGTCCGAGTCGATTGTGACCTTCGCGTCGCCCGCAACCACTTTTCCATCTTTTGTGATGACCAACGGGTTGATCTCCGCAAGCTCGGCATCCTCCGTCATCACGAGCTCGCACATCCGTTGGCAGATGTTCGCGACCTGCGACGCTTGCTCCTTCTTGACCCCCACGAAAGCGGCGACCCTTCTGCCGATGTAGGGAGAATATCCTATCAGTGGGTCTATGAGCTCAATGAGAATCCTGTTCTCGGGAACGCCCTCGATATCCATCCCACCATCCGGGGAGGCCATGATCACTAGGCTTCTCCTGCTCCTATCGATCGTGATGCCAAGATAGAGTTCCTTCGCGACATCTAGACGCCTCTCGATCAGAACTTCCTTTGAGATGTATCCCTTGATGTTCATCCCGATGATTCCGGAAGCGACCTTCCGCGCTTGCTCGGCGTCCTCAGCGGGTTTAATCCCTCCAGCCTTGCCTCTGCCCCCGATCAGGACCTGGGCTTTGACCATGACCGGGCCTGATATGGATCTGATTTCGTCGGGTCTGGAAACGACAAAACCCTCAGGCACGGGAATCCCGTGCTTCTTGAGGATTGCCTTCGCCTTGTATTCGAACAGTTTCATCTACAAATCGCCTTGTTCGAGTAACCCTGAACCTGCCTATTTATGTGTTGCCGATTGACAGAAATTCCATGTTCCAACTGTTCATAGCAGGACCAGTATAGAAAGGCTTATCCCACTGCCATCCAATCAACCATTTCGATGGATCAGAACATTAAGGTTGAGACGCTAATCATAATGTCTGTTATCATCTTCGCAGTCATGGGGGCCGTCGCTTTTCTCGTGCCCTTTGAGGACACCAAGACGAAACTGTTCTTCGTTGGCGTCGTGGCAGCCCTGACTGCCATCAACGTCGTGGGGCTGTTCATGGTCTGGAAGTCTTCTCCGACCATAGTCGATGAAGTCTTCCTGATGACCCCTAGCGGCATGCTGCTGAAACACTACACGAGGCGTCTGAGGCCGGATCAGGACCAGGACATCATGGCGGGAATGCTCACCGCTGTGCAGAACTTCATCCGGGAGAGTTTCGACGAGTCCGGGGGCAGGCTGAACGAGATCCGGTTCGAGAACTATTACATCCTGATCTCGCACTCGAAGAACGTGGTCATCGCAGCGATAATATCGACGAAGAAACCCGAGAGACTCAGGGACCAGCTCAAGACTGCAACGGACGACCTCGAGAG
>JALHSX010000019.1 GCA_022865445.1 Thermoplasmata archaeon
CTTGTCTGCCTCGCTGCGATAGTTGTCTAGAACCAACTCAGAACCTCCTCGCTCCAGTCAACATTGCCTGCACGATATTTGTTCCTTTCTCCCGCGATGATGTCCTCGATGGCCTTGGCGACTTCACCAGGCTTCTTGTGAGTCGTGTCGATCTCGCAGACATCGGCAACATTCTCGAGAGCTTCGACCAAGACCACGTCGACCGCTTCGGCCTCCACGTTCTCCCGGATCTTCTTTTCGTCCCACCCCTTCCTTTTCAGGCGTTTCTCGAGCACGGAAGGAGAGCAGCGAAGCACAATGGCGACATCGGGTTTCAGAAGATGCGAGAAATGCCCCTCGAGGATGGCATCATCGTCGAGCTTTGACAACGACCGGGCCAGCTTTGTGACATCCACTTCTCTCGTCTTGCGTTTCCTATCGTACCCAGACGCAGCATCGAACCTGTCGACAAGATCGTTGACATGTACGACGGGCATGCTCTTGACCAGGGAGCACGCGCTTGTCTTTCCCACCCCAGGAGTGCCGGTGACGGCGATCCTCATGCAGCTAGGGATACCAAGTTGCGCGGATATCAAGCTTCAGAGGAAACAGCGGTCAGAGGGCGTCGAGCAAGGTCTTGGCGAACTCGAGCCTCATGCCGTGCTCGCGCATCCTGCGGACGAGCGCGTACGATATGCCGAGAACGGCCTTCTCTTCTGTCGGGAACTCGACCCCGCAGTCAATGTCCATGAGGACCAGATACTCGGGAGGCGATAGGCCGACACGGATGGGCTTGTGTGCCGACTTCGGCCCGATGGAGTCGACTGGCACCCTTCCAGCGCTCCCTTCGCTGATCATCCACACGATCCTGCGGACCATGTTCCAGAGGAAGCTCTCGGCCCTGAAATCAATCGCATAGAACATGCCCGTATCAGAAATCTCGATGGAATCGATCTTCCTCATCGGGTTCCGTTTGTCCTTCCGTGCGTACCCAGAGAAGTCGTGGACGCCGACGAACCGAGATGCGAGTTCGCGCATCAGTTCTGGGTTCTGCCCGGTGTTCGCAAGATAGTATCTGTACCACCGCTGCGTCGCAGCCCTCGGGTTGAATTCGTCTGGTACCTCGACCGCGGAATATGCCCAGACGCCATCCATATGGGAATTGATGGCAGAGCATAGCTTAGAAGGAGGGAACGATGTCCGGAGCGAGATGATGTTGCCGAGAGCGCTCACACCGCGGTCGGTCCTGCTGGAGCTCCTGTACCCGCACTCGCGCGCCGACCTGATGGCGCCGACTCTCGCCAGAGCTCTGACGAGCTCGCCCTCGACCGTGATCTTCTCAGGCTGTCTCTGGAAGCCGTAGAATCCGGAGCCGTCGTAGGCGAACTTGAGAGCGATTCTGCGTTCCTGGTCCACGCCAGCGTCATCAGCTACAGCGTTAAATACCTAGGGTATCTGTGCTGGGTACGTGCCCCAATTCAGAGTCGTTCTGATCGAACCGCTGAACGATGGCAACATCGGAGCGATAGCCCGCTCGATGAAGAACTTCGGGCTCGAAGAACTCGTGCTTGTGAGACCCTGTGCGATCGGCGAGGAGGCCGTCAAGAGAGCGATGCACGGAATCGAGATCCTGACGAATGCGCGCACTGTCTTCACTGATGATGAAGCGTTTGATGGAGTCGACTTCACTGCAGCGACCTCGGGTGTGGATACCGTCAATGAGAAGAACTTCTCCCGCATCTCCATGTCACCTAGGGAATTCGCTGAGAAGATCAGAGGCACGGAAGGGAAGATGGCTCTGCTTTTCGGCCGCGAGGACTTCGGCCTGGACAAGGGACTGATCAGGAGATGCGATTTCCTCGTAACGATACCTGCCAACCCCCAATACTCTATCCTGAACATCAGCCACGCAGCTGCTATCCTGTTCTATGAGCTGTTCTCAGCCGGGCTCGTCCGATGGGAACCGAGGAAGGCTGGTGACGGC
>JALHSX010000149.1 GCA_022865445.1 Thermoplasmata archaeon
GGAGTCCCACACCTCGGGCAATAGGGAACGACTTCTCGTTCCTTCGTCAGCAAGCCCTTGGAGTGCAATTCCTTCATGGACCACCAGACGCTCTCGATGTACTCGTTTGACATGGTAAGGTAGGCGTTCTCATAGTCGATCGAGTAGCCGATCCTACGGCTCATCTGTTCCCACTCGGCTTTGTACTTCACGACGCTCTCGCGACAGAGCTGGTTGAACTTCTCGACGCCCAGGGACTCGATCTCTTTCTTGGACTGGATTCCAAGTGAGCGTTCGATCTCGATCTCGACGGGCAGACCATGGCAGTCCCATCCGCCGATGTATGGGACGATCTTGCGCCCGTTCATCACGAAGTACCTCAGGAAGGCATCTTTCACCGCGCGCGTGAGCGCGTCCCCTATGTGGGGGCGGCTGTTGGCAGTAGGAGGACCTTCGCAGAAGACTAGCGGCTCACCGTCGCGCATCCGCTCCTTGATCTTGCGGAGGATATCCTGGTCCTTCCACTCGCGGAGGATCTCCTCCTCCAGCTGCGGGAAGGTCGTCCCTTCAGGTTCCTTGTAGTACTTCATCATGCAACAGACTCCTACAGAAGGATTCTATCACAAACTCGGCAATGGTAGCAAGAATCAGCTAATTGTCAACTACCACCGGATAAATCCAGTGGCTTGTCCTTCCAGTTTTCGTTTGGGGGTTGGTTCCCCGACGGACGCCCATTTCTGGGAACGGAGGACGATTGGTTGGTTGACTTTGGGGATGTCGCCCCTCAGATACCGTTACGGTATCAGCAGCCTACTCCCGCAGGAAGGCTTCACAGACATCTTATCCGCCCCGTCATTGCTGACGACTTGCCCGCAGGAGCTACGAGAGTGGATTGTCTGAGAGGGTACATATATCTGGCGCTCCAAATCCTTCCTCCAATGAATTGGAGGGTCTCCTTGGAGGCGATTTTATGATTATGAGCCGAGCCGATTTCATGGCAGAAGACTGTGTGACGACCTCGATATTAAACCCTTGTCTCATCGTGACACGGCAGGAGGCATCAATGGATGCAAAACTGAATGTCTGGCATGGTCGGCCGCTTTGAAAGCGACTTAAGAAACTTCTATATATTAGACCGCGCATAGCGCGGCCGTGCAACCCAAGGCCTGGCGTGGTGCCTGAGGCCTAGAAAGGTGAACACAGATGGAAGAGCCCTTGTGCAACGTAGAGTTTCTGAAGAGCAACTCGACATATCTGGCCAGAGTACAGAGTGATCTAGGGGGCATGCGGGAGTACCGCAGCGGTTCCCTCGAAGAGATTCTCGAGCAGGTCATCATAGATCTGCAAGAGGAGTTCGAAGGGGCTAGACTCTGATCACATCCGTCCTAGAACAGGAAACCCGACAGCATCGGTGCCCACGACACCCATGTTCAACCCCTAGCTTTTGACACCACACTAGTGGTAACCGCGGAGTTGGACGCCACGCACAGGGGGCGTTTTACATGCAAGAGAAAGACAAGAAGGAGTACGAGGAAGTAATATCGACGTACTACGGCGACGAGCAGGTCGCGGCCCTTGTCACATTCAAGATCGACACTAAGGGCTCTGATTCGGTGGCACGGAAGATCGCGACCTTCGATCACATCGAGGACGTCTTTCTGGTAACCGGTGACAAAGATATCATCGCCAAGGCGAGGTTCCCGAGCTACGCGGCCCTCAAGAAGTTCATAGTGGACGATGTCGCGGGCATAGACGGCGTGAAGGAGACGAAGACCTTCATGGTCGTGACGACCTTCAAGGAGAGGGGCAAGATCGCGCAGGAAGAGGAAGAGCCCAAGAAGTAGGAGGCCTGGAACGATAGGCTCGATCACGGTCAAAACGGGTGATTGTTGTGGCGGACATGGAATCAAGGTTGAGGCAGATCATGGAGGTGATGGACCAGCTAGCTGAGGACACCTCTGTGCCCAGGAACATTCGAAGAGGGGCGACTGACGCCAAGGAGAGGCTTCAGAGGAAGAACGAGGCTCTGGACGTCAGAAGCGCAAGCGCGATAATGATTTTGGACGAACTGGCGAACGACCCGAACATCCCCCTCCACGGAAGGACGCTGATTTGGAACATCATTAGCCAGCTAGAAACTGTCAAGTGATTGTTTTCTCAGGCGGCTCTGGCCGGACGATGACCAGAGCCGGATAGATTTAAATGGGAATCTCCGCTATTTGGCCGGCGAGCGGCTGTAGTCTAGCGGTTAGGACTGAAGCTTCCCAAGCTTCAAACTCGGGTTCAAATCCCGGCAGCCGCACTCTCATGCGTAGCCAGACAAATACTCTTTGTTTTCAATCAGGAGCTTCATTGCAGCTCCTGCCCGCCTTGATACCTAGAAAAGACCATAGTGTAGGAAGTAATCTTGGCAATCGAAGAGGAATGGCATCATGCCCTTGAGAATCGAGTGGCGGTCTTATCTCGTAATCTTCGCAGCACTGTGCCTTCTTGTAGCAGGACTTGCTGGAATCCCATGGAAGAAGGACGCCAGATCTGGCGAACTCGGAACCACACTGTCTGGGAAGACTACCATCGCGGGCTATGATCTAAACGCAGGCGACTCCTTACACTTTGAATACGAGGCAAGCGGTCCGTGCTGGTTCACCATCACAACTGATTGGTTCAACCCTGAGATTGGTGAGAAACTCAACCTTTCTGGGACTCATAACAGCGGCCTCTTCAAGTGCCCTGAGGACGGACGGTATGTCTTGCTGGTGTTCTTCCTCGAGGTCCCTGAAGGAGACCTGGCAACTGTCGACTACGAATTCTACGCGCTCGATGACTCATCTCGCACGATAATCATCACGAAGCCCGTTCTATTGACTGTTCTAACAGTCATACTCGTTTCTATGGTTTCGATTGCATGCATGCGCGCTCGCATAGCGCATTTGGACGGAAAGACTGGCTCAACTCAAAGCTACTGGCAATACTTCGCATCAGGAATCAATAACTGGATTGCGATTGTCGCAGGAGCGAGCTTGCTCGCTGCAGCGTCCATCGTCGACTTGGCGAATCTGACGAGCGAGTTGCCCGGATTCATCAGTGATTGGCTGTTTACCATCGGGGGCAACTTCCTGGTCCTCGGCTTGATGTTCGGTCTGATGATTTCGTGGCCCAAGTACAAGGAGGAGACGCTCTAAGACGCCATCAGGATGAGCCAACCATCGCCTATCGATGAGGGTGTTCGACCTCGATTCTTCATTGATTGAAGTCAGAAGAAGGATGTCTGGCTGCTGCGGGGTTCGAATCCCGGCAGCCGCACTCATTTCACGCAATATCTGGACATCATCCGATGTGAAGTATGCCGACCTTCTTGTTGGGATCCATGACTCTCTTCGAGAATCCTCCATCGAGCAGGAGCAAGCCGATTTCATTGCTCATCCAGACCTTGCCGCGCATAAGGTGGCCGCCAAACGCGTTGTGTTTGGCGTCAGCGACCGTAGCATGGATATGGATTCGCGGCTCACCTTCGGAGGCGACTGAACCTTGGAGAGCGAGCAACTCGTGAGGTTCTGAGAAGGCCTTCTTCAGATACCTCCCTTTGTCGAAGTAGCCGAGTTCGAAATCGTGTATCATGCCCAAGCC
>JALHSX010000150.1 GCA_022865445.1 Thermoplasmata archaeon
ACTGCCCCTGGCCTTGTGGACTCCCCTCCAACATCGACTATGTCAGCGCCCAAATCAAACATCGACAAGCCGGCCCGAACGGCCGCCTTCACATCTCCGCCGATACCGTCGCCAGAGAACGAATCTTTGGTATTGTTGACGATTCCCATTATCCTGGGTTCATCTAACTTGAGCAGGCAAGTGCCGAGCCTTATGGATGATGGCTGCTGCTTTGAGGATCTCGATGTGTTTCCGTGCCCTTTCCTGTCGCTGCGAGCGTTCAGGACTCTCGACCTCCCAGTCCTAAGTCACCAGTAGGTCATCAACTAGCTCGGCTATGTCTTTTATCTCGATGTCGACCTTGACAATCTCGTTCCCGAACCTCAGGTTGCTGACGCAGAACGGGCACGATGACACCATTATGTCGGCAATCTCCGATGCGGATTTCACGCGTCTGGAGGCGATCCTCTGGGCCGCTTGCGGATCCGCGGATCTGACCCCGCCTCCTCCCCCACAGCATCTGGCGGTCTCCCTGTTCTCGGCTAGTTCGACGAACTTCGCCTCGGGTATCATGCTGATGACCTTCCGTGGCTCGTCATAGATCTTGAGGTGTCTGCCAAGATGGCACGGGTCGTGGTACGTGATCCTCTTTGGGAATGGTTTGAGTTTGAGGTTCTGCCT
Organism: Thermoplasmata archaeon; assembly: GCA_022865445.1. GTDB lineage: Archaea > Thermoplasmatota > Thermoplasmata > UBA10834 > UBA10834 > COMBO-56-21. The sequence continues at coordinate 661 of JALHSX010000150.1, forward strand.
CGCCAGGAACTGCACGAGGTGTTCAGTCTCGAAGGGGACCTCGACATACTTGGGATACTGCTCCTTGAACATCCTCAGGCAACCCGCGCAGGTGAAAAGGAGTTTCTTCACTCCCAGCTTCTTGACAGCGTCTACATTGGCCTTCATGAGCCTGACATAGTCCTTCTCCTTGGCGCCGATTCTCTGCAGCGTGCTCCCGCAGCAGACTTCGTCCACCAAAGTGAAATCGACATTGAGTTTTTTCAGAAGAGAAATCGTGTGTCTTGCGATCTCCGGCTGCCTGTACCTGGCAGTGCAGCCGATGAAATATCCGACCTCCGCCTTCTTGATGGGAACGCCGAAGTCGACTGCCGCAGTCTCTCCATAGGGATTCTTCGTCTTCTTCACGTTCTCGATGACTTTCTTGTGTGCCGGGAGAACACAGCCCGCCTCAACCAGATCGGCCCTCGCGGCTTCAACTATGTCCACGACCCTTATGTTGGACGGGCACCTTCTCTCGCAGTCCTTGCACGTGGTGCACTGGTACAGTCTCTGCACGACCGAATCGTCAGCAGGAATCTCCTGCCTTGCAAGGCCGTACGCGAGGATGACCTTGCCCCTCGCAACGGAAGGATCCCATTGGTTGTCCTCGAAGTAGGGGCAGACGCTCTTGCAGAAGCCGCAGAAGGTGCAGGTGAGCATCTCCTTCTCTAGCTTCTTCGCGCGTTCTGCCTTGATGTATTTCTTCCTCGGCATAGCATCATTTGCTCGTCAATAACAGCGGTTTCACCGCGTTCCCAGGATTCTCGGAACTGTAATCACAGCGTCCATAATAAACGTGACCTTGGACTTTGGCCCCAATTCGCGGATGGCCATGTCCACTGCTTCCTGCACTGTGTCCACCGGTGTCATGTGCGCCTTCCTCGCTATCGCGGGGTCCAGTCTCGTCACGGCATACATCTTGCACTTCAGGCCTATTTCCGCCATCTTCGCGGCTTTGTGGTAGCCCAGCTTGTAGCCTTGAGCTATCTTGTCGAGGGCTTCCTTCGGGGTACCTGCGCTTCCGAGCAGATCAAGGAAATTAGGCGGGCCGACGCCATCCCTGCAAGCACTGACAAGGATGATGACGCCGCCGTCTCTCACCGCGTACTTCGCGTTGTCGAGCGCTTTCTGCGACTGGTACAAATCTATGTCGTAGGGGAAAGCGGTGACTGCAACCACGATGTCTGCCTTCTTCTTCAGATCGATGACGAAGACGTCATCTGCCATCTTGCTCGCCTTCTGGAAGGAGCCTCGGAGGTCTCCTGCAAAAGCGGCGCAAGTCCTGTGGTTCTTGTCCAACACCACCATGATCGCGAATATCATCCTGTCCTTGAGGGCACTCATCGCGTCTTCCATGTCCTCTGCCACAGGATTGCCGACAAGCTTGAGCGATTGAGCCTTTATGCTCAAGGCCAGCTTGTGGTTCGCCTCGATTGTCTCATACGCCGAAACCCCTGGAAGAAATGATTTTCTGCCACCGGTATAGCCGGCGAAGTAGTGAGGCTCGACACTGCTGATCACGACGATCCTGTCGGCGTCTGCGACCAGCTTGTTCATCTTGAGCGGTGTGCCGTTCTTGGATGTGCCCAGGAAAACCATTTCGCTCTTCTTCGCATCATGAGCATAGACATCGTCCTTGATCTGAGCGTACAAGTCGCCGAAGATGTAGTTGTACTCCTCCGGTGTGGGCGCCCTGTGCATGCCGGTCGCGACGAGGTATCTGACGCTCTTGTTAATCAGGAACGGAAGGATCGCAGTGATTATCCTCCATGTTGGAGTAGGTCTCGTGGCATCGTTGACTATGATCAGTACACTCCTCCCGTCTTTCAAGAACTCAGGAAGAGACTTCGAATTTACGGGTTTCTTCACTGCGTCAAGGATTACCTGGACCTTGTCGTCTGCCTTCACATCCTTCTGGTAGACGATCTCTCCGAGGTTCCCGTCGGGAACCTCCACTATCTCCTTGCCTCCCCCGTATGGTATCTCAACCCGCATTGGGACTACCGCGCAGGAATGGAACTTCCCGTATTAGTAGGTTCAGGCCTATCGTGCCACCCAGCTCTTGCCTGGGCCCTTGGTTGAAAAGTCTTAATAACTCGCTACTAATCTGTATCAGTTATGAAGACCCTCGGCACGCTGGGCGAGAGAGAGACGATCAGGATCATCGAGAAGATCATCAAGAGCGATGCGACTATCGGCCCGGGCGATGACTGCGCTGCGATAGACATAGGCAACAGATATCTTCTGGTCACAACCGACATGATGGTCACGAAGGCTCACATCCCGAAAGGTATGGGGCCATACGACATCGGCTGGTCTATTGTGGCTGTCAACTTGAGCGACATAGCCGCCATGGGCGGTACACCACTCGGCCTCGTGACCGCAATTGGCATCACGAGGGGTCACCCGATCGAGTTCATCGAGCAGATGGTCGACGGGATGAACGACTGCGCCAGGCGGTTCAACACCAGCATTGTTGGCGGCGACACGAAAGAACACGACGATCTCGTGCTCTGCGGGACCGCCTTTGGGGAGGTCGCCAAGGATGGAATACTTCTGAGAAAGGGAGCGAAGGCTGGTGACCTCATCGCGGTCACAGGCAGTCTCGGAAGGGCAGGATCCGGGTTCTTTTCGATGAAGAAGGCTCTCGGGCTGAAGGAGGCCGAAGACGCTCTCAAGCGGCCCTGGCCTCGGGTCCGAGAAGGAATGCTGTTGAGCAAGTCCGGTTTTGTCACATCAGCTATGGACATATCCGATGGCCTCTCGACCTCGATCTTCGAACTGTCCCGCAATTCCGGCATGACCTTCGAGGTCGACTACACCCGGATTCCAAAGGCCAAGGAGGTAGAGATGGCCTTCCATGACCTGGAGCGACAGAAGGACCTGGTCCTGAACTTCGGAGACGATTACGAGCTCCTGTTCACTATCAAGCGAGAGGCAGAGGATGATCTTGGGAAACTCTCGCAGGAATGTGGATGCCCTATGACTGTCATTGGGAAGGTCACCAGCGGCGAGGAGAATATCCTCATCGACAACGGAAAACGCGAGAAGCTGGAGAACCTCGGTTATGAGCACTTCCGTACACGCCAGCCATGAGGCACAGTTCTACAATAGGGAAGGCGGCAAGGTCAGATGCAGCCTCTGCCCGCACTCTTGCTTGATAGCCGATGGAAGAAGTGGATTGTGCGGCGTGAGGGAGAACAGGTCAGGGACTCTGTATTCGTTGATATACGGGCTTGCTTCCTCGATTCATGCCGATCCAATCGAGAAGAAACCACTGTTCCACTTCCTGCCAGG
>JALHSX010000151.1 GCA_022865445.1 Thermoplasmata archaeon
CTCTTTCCCCATACTTCCGTTGGTTGTCATCGAGATGCTTGTCCTGCAGAAGCAGTTCGATGTAACCCATGATGCCTTGGTTGAAATTGTTGATATCGTGGGTCATCAGATCGTTCAAGAGAGCGATTTCGTTTGCTGCGACGACCTGCCTTTCGTACGCTCTCGAATTGTCCAAGGCGATCGATGCTATTCCGCCCAATATCTCCAGCATCTCCAGTTGCTCCCGCGAAGGTATCTTGAGGTCATTTGGCTCATCCACGAGCAAGTACCCAGAAAGCTGGCCGGTTCTGTTCTTTAATGATATCATAAGCAGGTCTCTCTCGTGCCAAGCGTCAACGCTCGCTCGCGGTTTGTCGGCCAATTCCGGATGAGCTAGGAACTGGAAAGCTTCAATCCCGTAGGGTTGTTTCTCGTATGGAACGTAATATGTCGCTGGTCCCACCTTGTTCTCCTCGACCAGATCCTCGAGTTCTCCCGGTCCTGGTCGCTCTTCCCCGATCTTGACCCAGTTAGGGAATCCACAGATACCTCTGGTGACAAAGACATCGCGGTTCACATCGTATGTTCTGACAGACGCCCGCCTGAAGCCGAATGACTGGACGACGGCGTCGGCGACCCGCTGCAGGAGCCGGCCCAGGTCATCCATGTACATCACCGAGCTCGTGAGTTCGAGGACCTTGGCCATCTGCTCCACTTTCCTTCTGCTGTCCGTCAGCAGCGTCTCTCTGGTTCTGTAAAGCTCGGAATTTTCGACCGCGACAGTTGCTTGGCTTGCGAACAGCTGTGCAACCTCGAACTCAGTGGAAGTGAACCCCTCGACACCGTCTCTGTACATGGTCAAAACGCCAATGACTCGATCCTTGCCAACAAGAGGGATCGCCATCATAGCCTCCTCCGTTACGGGGGTGCCAGCGACCTGAGCAACCCTTGGATCCCTGATCGCATCATTGACCCGCTCAGCCTTCCCCGTTCTCGCAACACACCCCGTTATGCCAACGTCGACCGAGAACGCCTCAGCCATGATCTCCTTTGCATAGGGACCCTTTGAAAGGGTGGCCTGAAGCGTCTTCTTCTCGCGGTCGAGTAGGTAGAACGTAATGCCGTCGCACCATACCACTTCTCGAAGCTTGTCGGCGATTGTATCGTACACGCTGCTTGAGTCAATCTGTCTCTGCATTGTGAGGGCTATATCGAGTAGAGCGAGCTGGGAATGGACTCTCTGATTGAGCGAGGACAACAAGCTCGCATTCTCCAATGCAATCGCGGCGTGATCGGCGAGCGAGGACAGGAAGAGCATATCGCTCTTCGTGAAGGGCTTTCCGCCCAGCTTGTTGTAGACATTGATGACCCCTGTGCTCCTGCCCTCTATCGTCAAAGGAGCGCTCACAATCGACTTGATGCCAAACAACTCAGCGTCTGCTTCGACGGAATCAGGATCCGAGAGATAGTCGTTGACCACCTCGGCCTTGAGAGATTTCAGAGCCCTGCCCGTGACTCCAAGGGACGCGCTGAACGGCTTCGATTTGAGAAGATCCTTATCTAACCGATAGGAAGCTACAAAGCTGACACTCTTGCCTGAGTCGTCGAGGAGACCGACGCTAGCCTTCTCAGCCTTCAGAAGAACAGTCGCATCGCGCACGACCTGGTCGAGGACGACCTCTGGCTCCAGCCTGTATGATATCTGCTTGCTTATCCGATCCAGAACGGACAGAGCGACTTCGCGCTCCTTGGATTCAGTGTATATCCTCGCATTTGTGATGGATGTCGCCAGCATATCTGCGAGCATCTCCATGGTGTTGACATCATTCCGGGTGAATACGTCTTTGACGTCGCTTTGGACATCCAAAACACCGAGGATCTCCCCTCTGAATGTGACTGGCACTGAGAGTTCTGATTTCGTTCCTATGAGGTCCTTCCTCACATAGCGCGGATCCGTCTCGACATCACCGCTGACCAGCGTCTCGCCGAAATAGGCAGCATGACCGATGATCCCCTCTTTCAGCTTCATGCGCATGTCCTTTGGAACCGAATCCATCTTCCAGCCGTAGCCGGCTTTGAAGTAGAGATCTCCTCGTTCCTTGTCCACCATCAACATCGACACGTGTTTGTATCCAAAGCCCTGCGCAATCGCCTTGACGAAATCAGTTATCAGCTCGTCCAGGTCAAGCAGGGAGGTGACAACTCGACTGATCTTGTTTATCGTCGTCAACTGGCTGACCCTCTTCGCCAGCTCGGCGGTCCTGGCCTCCATCTTCGATTCTAGTTCTGAAGTGTATTTCTCAATCTCGACCTTCTCGGTCTTCTGGCGCGTCACGTCTCGCATGATTCCGACAACGCCAATTACTTCGCCAGCTTCGGCTCTGACAGGTTTTGCATCAACGTGAGTGTAGTATCTAGTCCCGTCTTTCCTCAGCCCGGTCATTTCGCCTATCCAGCCCTTCGTGGCAGCCGCCTTCATGATCGTCTGCATGGTCCCCGCGGGCACGCCTGGCGTCGACGTCTCTGTGATGCTGAGGCCGGCGACACTCTTCTCGTTGTAGCCGGTGAGCATCACATACGCCTTGTTAACGAAGATCATGGCTCCCTCCGCATCCGAGACGCAAACCGGTTCTGCCATCTGGTCTATGGATTCCGCGAGGATTGCGAGCCGACTCTCGGTCTTCACGTTCTTTGTGATGTCCCGCGCAACCGAAATCCAGTACGCCTCACCCGTGGAAGCATCGATTGTCTTCGAAATCGTGACCTCGAGGACGGAACCATCTTCATCCACAACACGTTTCGAATATGGTGATTTCGTGAAATCCCAATCCGACTTGATTGGACATAGAAGGCATATCTCGTCCGACCCAAGAGGTGTCTCGAAGCATTTCTTCCCAGTCAGATCACCGTAGCGGGCCATCAACGCGCTGTTCAGGTAAACAACTGTGAATCGACTGTCGATGGCTGAGACGCCATCTGAGAGCACATCGAAAGCGGAGAATCTCTCCGAGATCGACTCAGAGACGCCGCCCCTCTTCTTGCTATCTGGGGCAGCCTTCGGTCTCGTGGGATGTGACATGCCAACGAACCTATCAGCTTGTGATTGCTGTGACTCATTCATAAACCTGTCGAGAAGGCTTCAAAACGCGACTGTGTGATGCAACGTGATGCGGCAAAGATGGGTACGTGCCAGACGCGACTGCAATAGATTTAACTAGGCCATCCGCCATGGAACTGCAATGGCTCCTGTGGAAACCTTCGACTACGAGTTGCTCCTCGAGAGGGCGAAGAAGAAGCTTCCGACCACCCTCGAGTCACACGACCGGTTCCAAGTCCCAGAGGCCGATGTGATGATCGAAGGCAAGACCACAGTCATCAGGAACTTTGGCGACATTGTGGACGCTCTTAGAAGAGAACCCGCCCACTTGCTCGGCTACCTCCTGCGAGAACTTGGCACGGCAGGATCGATGGAGGGAAGACGTGTCGTTTTCAAGGGCAAGGTTGCGGTCGCGCAGGTCGCTGACAGGATCAAGAACTATGTCGACGAGTACGTTTTGTGCTCCGAATGCAGCCGGCCAGATACCAAGATTGTGAAGGATGGACGCATCCTGATCCTGGTCTGCGAGACCTGTGGTGCGCACAGACCTGTGCACGTGAAGAAGCAGGTCAAGGCAAAAGAGGCGAAGGAGATAGAGGCCGGAGAGACCTACGACATGATGATAGAAGACGTGGGCAAGAAGGGAGATGGCATTGCCCGCAAGGGCAACTTCATTGTCTACGTGCCCGGGACAGCGAAGGGATCGCAGGTCAAGGTCAAGATAGAGAAGGTCTCCGGGACGGTCGCGTTTGGCGTACGCGTCAGCTGATTTCTCTCATGGGACAAGAAGTCTGGCTCTGAATGAGACCCGAGCAGAACCGCCAACCTCGACCTTCCGAATCGAATCGCGATGTTTCTCCACCCTCACATGGATTCTTGAAGGTCTGCCGATCCAATGACCCTGTTCCACCACGATCTCCCCGAACTTGTCTCTCGGGATGAACTCGTTCTCGACCAGGTAGGCACCCAAGGCGCCTGCCGCCATGCCCGATGCAGGGTCTTCCAGGGTACCCTGAGAGGGAATGAAGCTCCTGGCATGGACTGTGGAACCCTTGTCCAGGACGCCCCAAGAGTAGACCTCGATGCAGGCAATATCCAACTCCTTCGACAAAGACAAGACCTCATCTCTCCTGGGTTCTAGTCTCTTTATTATGTCGAGCGATTTCACAGGGACAAGCAGACAAGGCAGACCCGTCGACGCCCTGCTCAGGGGAAACTCATCGTGGAATAGGGATTCGACGCCGATCCCCAGAGCGCTGGCAACCTCTTTCACATCCCCCTCGCGCGCGAACATTGGCCTCTTCTGCGTCATCCACACCCGCTTGAGCCCTTCGACGTCTCCCTCCAACGAGAATGGGAGGATTCCTACTGGAGTCTCAACTCGGTGCCTGCCACCGGATATGTTGCCGAATGCTTTGCCCTCGGCAAGGCTCCACAATGCCCC
>JALHSX010000152.1 GCA_022865445.1 Thermoplasmata archaeon
AGGACCCAGGGTCTGACCGGAGCGCACGGAGTCGTGCTGGTCTGCGACCTGAACAGGCTTGAGACAATCAAGTCCGATGAGGAGTTCTGGCTCCCGGAGGTCTGGGAGATCTGCCAAGGGGCTCCGGTCCTGTTCGTCGGTAACAAGTCGGATCTCGCTGGTCCCAACTCTCCGGGGGCTCAGTCACTGAAGACCGTCTCGGAACGAGCCGAGATGCCGGTGGCCATCTGCAGTGCGAGGACGGGAGAGAATGTGGCCACAGCTTTCAAGAAGGTCGGAGAGTTGATGCTTGCTGGCGAGCTTGGCGACAAGAAGAGCTTTGAACTCACGCCTGAGTCGCTCGCAGCTGCAGTAGACGACGTCGTCAGCGACTTCTGCGAGCAGTACGGCGACACAACTCGGGCAATGGAGATCGTCGAGAGGGAGTTCACGAAGGCGAAGGTGAATGTGAACTCACCTTCGAAGGATTCTCTTCTGATGGCGATCGAGTACCTGTCCGATGTGGAAAGGGATGTCCATGGAAGAGACATATCCGAAGTCAACAAGCTCAGACGCTGGAAAATGATCGACGAGGCGCGCTGAGCCGTCATGTTCATTCCAGAGAGACGTGGTTCGGTCGTTTGAATGGTTCAAATCAGAAAGCGGAGGCTTGAGATAGCACTTCAGAAGCTCAAACCGTTGTCCAGCAGGAGCGCTACCCTCGAGCAGTACTCCACCCCGGCAAACATCGCAACGGACGTTCTCTGGGAGGCCTACACGGCCGGGGACATCATGGGAAGATCGGTCATGGACCTAGGCTGTGGCAACGGCATCTTCGCGATAGGCGCGAGACTCTTGGGAGCCGAATCAGTGACCGGAATCGACATCGACCCTAAAGCTGTCAAGATCGCCCAGGAGAACGCCGATTCGCTCTCCCTCGACATCGGTTTCACGACAGAGCACATCGAGGATGTCAAGGCAAAGGCCGACACCGTCCTCCAGAACCCGCCCTTCGGTGCCCAGACGAGCCATGCAGACCGCGCATTCGTCAAGAAGGCCCTGGAGATTGCCCCGAGGGTGTATTCCATCCATAATGGCGGGAGCGAGCGATTCCTGGAGAAGCTGGCCAGGTCCCTCGGTGGCCGATGCGACGCGGTGAAAAAGTATAAATTCGAGATACCATATGCATTCGAATTCCACAGAAAGGCTACCGAGACGATTTCAGTAGTTCTTTTGAGGTTTGAGAGATAGGTGATTGTACTGGCGCAAACTGGTCGCAAAGTCCTTCCGGGCGAAGAGGTCGCCATAGCCGAGGAATACATGTCCGGAGAGGGCACTTATGAGCAGGATGGCAAGATCTACGCTAGCGCGGTGGGGGAGCTTGACCTCGACCCGAAGGAGAAACTAGTGAAGGTCGTGCTCGATAACCCGCCGATCGTGCTGTCCGAGGGAGACGTTATCCTAGGGGAGATAACGGACGCGAAACCCGCGATGGCAATCGTGAATATCGTGGCCCAAGAAGGTAGGGACAGGGCCGTCTCGAGCGAGACTCTCGCATCTATACACGTGTCGAAGCTCTCCAGCTCGTACGTCGAGGATTCTGGCGATGTGATGAGACCGGGGGACATCATCCGGGCGACAGTGATACAGGCGGAACCATCCGTGCAACTGTCGACTGCAGGACCGCACTTCGGTGTCGTCAGGGCGCTCTGCGGAAGGTGCAGAAGCCCGCTCGAGAAGAAGGGGCGCTCGCTGTACTGCGAGAAGTGCGACAGGTCCGAGAACAGGAAGCTGGCGGACGACTACCGGAGCTTCGTCGAATAGTCGCAACACAAGTACCAAATAGCGCTGCTTATGATAGGCAGATGCAGAAGGGGAGGCATTGTCCGACAGTGACAAAGAACTCCTCGCTGAGATCGCTCGTCTCAGGGAGGATCTGAAGCAGCTAAAAGAGATTGTGAACGTTCTCGTGAACGTTGTCATGGAAGAGGATTTCGAGGACGATGAGCCCGAGTTCCCCTCATATCCCGGGACTGACAACAAGTTCAACATCTACAACTGATTATAGACCCAGAGCGCCTTTCCCCCGCAGGGAAAGAGCATGAAGAACACCTATTTCTTAGACAGCATGAGGGCTCAAGAGAAATGGCGGGTTGAGGACTCCATCAACCTGCTGCCCTCCGAGAACATGACTAGCCCGCAGGCTAGGGCGCTCCTGTCTTCAGACTTCGTGAACAGGTACACCCTACCAATCAACGCCGAGTATGCCGGGGAGTTCTTGGAGAACTCCTACCGAGGCACGAGGATAACCACTGACGTGGAGCTCAAGGCTGAGGAGTTGGCCCGGGAGGTCTTCAAGTCGAAGTTCGCATGCGTTCAGCCTTTGTCCGGCCACATCGCAGCCATGATAACCATCATCTCAACCACAAAGAAGAACGACTTGATGTGCGCCATAGCCTCGGAGAACGGTGGCTACGACGGATACGGTCCTGCCTATATACCGGACATATTCGGCCTGAGAGCAGGTACATTGCCATTCGATGCCGACAATTTCAACCTGGACACACAGGTCGCGGCAGACCAGATAAGGAAGCAAAAGCCCAGGCTTGTCATTCTAGGGGCTTCTCTGATCCTGTTCCCGTACGATATGGCCCCGATAAGAGAGGCATGCAGTAGGTCTGGCACAACACTCGTGTACGACGGTTCTCACGTTCTAGGCCTCATCGCAGGGGGTGAGTTCCAGAAGCCTCTCAAGGAAGGCGCGGAGATACTATACGGCTCCACACACAAGAGCTTCTTCGGACCCCAAGGCGGCCTCATCGTGACGAACAGCAAGGAGCACGATGCTGCCATCAGGAAGAACCTGACCTGGAGGATAGTTGACAACGTCCACTGGAACCGGGTGGCGTCACTAGGCCAAGCGTTGCTCGAGATGAAGAGGTTCGGGCCCCAGTACGCGAAGCAGGTCATAAGGAATTCGCAGAGGCTTGGGAGGGAGCTCAAGGATCGTGGCTTCCCGATCATGTTCGAGGACCTGGGGTTCTCGAGGTCCCACCAGCTTTTGATGGACGTCAAGGAGCTGAAGGCGATCTACGGTCTTGGAATCAACGATTTCTCCATCAGGATGGAGAAGTCGAACCTGATCATCGACTCCGGCGGAAGGTTGGGAACAGCGGAGATCACCCGGCTCGGCTTCAAGGAGAAGGACCTCCCCGCGCTGGCGGATCTGTTCATAGAGGCTGCCAAGGGAAAGAATGTGAAGAGTCAGGTCAAAGCCATGAGGGACAGGTTTGACATGGCGTTCAGGCTCAGATAGGCACAAGCAGAACCTACAAGAGATTAATAATGCCAGTACCTATTCCATCTCAGTGAAAGAGAACAGATACTCCAGGCAGATCCTGCTCCCTGAGATAGGGCGCGAGGGGCAGAAGATGCTGGGCAAGAGCAGGGCGGTCGTCATAGGTTGCGGAGCCCTCGGCACTTATGCTTTATCCTTTTTGGTAAGAGCCGGGGTAGGCCAGATAGGCGTAGTGGACAGAGACATCATAGACATGTCCAACCTGCAGAGGCAAGCCCTGTTCGGTGAAGGTGACATCGGCCGTCCGAAGGCGAAGGTAGCCGAGGAGAGTCTCAGGAGAATCAACTCGGACATCAGAATCCATGGCACTGTCGCGGATGTCAGCCACGCCAACGTGCAGAGCCTGGTCAAGGACGCGACCGTCGTGCTCGATGCCACGGACAACATGGACACTCGATTCCTCGTCAATGACGCGTGCGTGAAGCTTGGCATTCCCTGGGTATACGCAGGAGCTGTAGGAGTGACGGGCATGGTCATGCCTATCGTGCATGACGGACCTTGCTTGAGATGCGTCTTCCCTTCGCTCCCGCAACCAGGTCAACTTCCCACATGTGACACCGTGGGAATCATCAACACTCTGCCATCGATTGTAGCCTCTCTTGAGGTGACTGAGGCGTTCAAGATAATGGAGGGCAAGGAGCCCAGCAGAGAGCTGATGGTGCTGGACGTCTGGCAAGGGGAGCTCCAGAAGATCAAGGTCAAGAAGAACCCGGGGTGCGACTGCTGCGGCAAGCGCAACTTCCCGTACCTGCAGGCCAAAGAAAGGAAGCTGGTGGCGTCTCTCTGCGGCAGGAACGCTGTTCAGATAATCCCTGTCAGACCGTTGAGGGGCGGGCTCGGTGACCTGCGTAGGCAACTCTCGAAATCCGGCTCCTCAAACATCGTAGACGGAGTTCTGAAGTTCAGCGCGAAGGGCGTGGACATCACGGTCTTCCCCGACGGTCGCACGATAGTGGGCGGGACCACGGACCTCTCAAAGGCGAAGACGATCTTCTCGAAATACGTCGGTGATTGAGTGCGCGGCATCGCCCTGCTCTCAGGCGGGATCGACTCACCTGTTGCGGCCTATCTGATGGGCAGGCAAGGGTTGGAACTGATAATGGTCCATTTCGACAACCGGCCGTTCACGAGCGACCAGGAAGTGTGGAAGGCCACGGAACTGATGAAGAAGGTCGACGAGGCTCTTGGGGTCAGGTCGGCCAAGATACTGGTCCCCCACGGGAAAGCACAGGCAGAGTTTGCCAAGAGCTGTCGCAGGAACATGGAATGCGTTCTCTGCCGGCGCATGATGCTGAGAGTGGCGGAGAGAATCGCTGGGAAGTACGGCGCTGGTTTCCTCGTCACCGGAGAATCGCTTGGTCAGGTCGCGTCACAGACGCTCGCGAACATCAACGTTGAGGAGAGAGCGACTTCGCTGCCAGTACTCCGTCCGCTCATTGGCTTCGACAAGGTCGAAATCGAGAAGGTGGCCAAGCGGATAGGGACATACTCTATTTCGATAATGCCTGGTCTGTGCTGCACCATCGTGCCCAAGAAGCCCTCGACATACGCCAAGATCGCGCAGGCAGTTGATGAGGAGACAAAGATCGACCTTGAGAGACTGGCTGACGACGAGTTCAAAGGAGCGGTCGATATCCAATGAAAGGATATGTCCTGGACACCTCCGTCCTCTACTATGGCAAGGACCTGCCTCAAGGATTCGAATGCGTCATCACTCCCGGCGTCGTCCGGGAACTTGACAAGGAAGGCATGTCCGCAAGGCTCGAGCTCCTCATGGCCACGAGGGTGAGGGTGTCCTCCCCGAGCGAGCGATCTCTGAGGAAGGTGAGCGAAGAATCGGAGAAGACGGGAGACTCAAGGAGGCTTTCGGAAGCGGACAAGGAACTCTTGGCGCTCGCGCTCGACCTGGGCTATGAACTCATCACGGACGACTACTCGATACAGAACCTCGCCAGAGCGATGGGGATCCCCGCGAGGGGCTTTGACCAGAAAGGGATAGCGGAGGTCTTCGTTTGGCAGGCGAAATGCAAGGGTTGTGGAAAGTTGTTTCCCGCAGATGTCAGAGTCTGCGACGTCTGCGGCACTGAGACAAGAACGAGAAGAAAGAAGAGCTGACGCCTCTAGATCTTTTCGACGAAATAGAGCGTCACGACGTCGGATTCCCTGGGCTGCTCGGAGAACTTGTAGCGCTTTCCCAGTTTGTTGTACAGATCCTGGCGCGTCTCACCAGGCTTGGCCTCGAGGTCGTATTCCAGGAAGCTCATGGGGATATCGCGCAACTTGTAGTCAACGGCGAGAAGGACGTGAGCGTTGAACTTCCTCTTTGGACTTGTTATCTCCACTCTCTCGTCAGGCGAGAATTTCAGGTCTCCTTTGTGGATCCGTATGGTTGCAAATAACCTGTCGTTGAGCTTGCGCCAATCCTGCGAGAAATCCATCGTCCGGAATTTCATCAGTATCTACCGTGTTGGGAGTAATGATATCAAAGCTTAAGCGTTGCGCCAGGACCAGCTTTTGGATGGGAAATGATGGCACCCGATTGAATCAATCGGGTGGATTTCGGCCAATCAGAGCTCGATCTTGCCGTAGTCGATCCCGGAGGCTCGCTTGAAATAGCCCTGGGGGTGCATACAGTTCGGGCAGGTCTGTGGAGCCTCCTTGCCCCTGTGCATGTAGCCGCAGTTGGTGCAGAACCAGGTCTCTTCCTTATCCGACTTGTATAAAGTGCCGTTCTGCAGCCGCTCCAACAGCACCTGGTATCTCTTGCCGTGGTGCTTCTCTATGCGCAGAATGGTCTCGAAGAACTTGGCTGCCCGGTCGTTGCCCTCTTCACGGGCCTCCTTCAGGAACTGGGGGTACATGCTGGTCCACTCATGGACTTCGCCTGTGGCCGCGGTCTTGAGGTTCTCCTCGGTCGTTCCCGCCACCTTCAGCTGGTTCATGATCATGGCTGCATGCTCGTACTCGTTCTCCGCAGTCTCCAGGAAGATCCTCGCAACCGCTTGGTGGCCCTCTTTGTTGGCCACTCCAGCCCACTTGACATACTTGGCTCTTGCCTGGCTCTCCCCGGCAAGAGCTTTCTTTAGATTCTCCTCGGTCTTGGTCATGATATCACCATTGCACGACAGGAATACGATACATGCCTTAATGCGTTTGCCGGAAAAGCGAATGGTCACATCAGGTAGAACACCTTTCTGCACTTGATTGCCCTGGCCAAGCCGCGCTTCCCCAATACCGCCATAGCGAACTCCGTCCGTCGGTCCGTGGGGAAGAAGATATCCCCGAGCTTCCTGGTCCGCAGAGAATTCGCCAGAGGCTTTCCCAAGACTGTCTTCCATCGTCTCTCGTATTCCATCAAGGACACGCCGTTCTTGAGGTGCTCTCTTACAGTCTGGCCCGCAATCCTTCCAGCAATCATGGCAAGTGGGATTCCGCCGCCATTGGTCGGCATGACATGACCAGCCGCGTCCCCGACCAGAAGAGTACTGCCGATCACCGTCCGATCCAGGGGGCCTGACTGAGGGACAAAGCCCATCGTGACGTCGCTGTGGTCAATGCCCAGCTTGGCCACGAACCTGTCGAACAGGACTCTTGGACGTTCATTGATGAGCTTTGGGTTGAAGCCCATCCCGACGTTCGCTCCGTTCCGCTTGGGGATCACCCACGCGTAGCCTCCTGGGGCGAGACCACCGAAGTACATCTTGATCGTCGGTTCGAACTTGACGGTCGTCTGGCATGTGACCGCAGGGTATCTCTCCTCGGGGTTCCTCAAACCTGCCTGTCGCGCGGTTCTCGAGTTCGGGCCATCGGCACCCACGATCACTTTGGCCTCGATGTCGCCCATCGTGGTCCTGGCGATCCCGTCGCTCATCGAAAGAAACGATGTCTTAGTCTCGAGACGCGCGCCCGCTTCGACTGCGAGCTTCACCAGGTGCTTGTCGAAGACCCTCCTGTCCAATGTGCTCCCGACGAAATCGCATCTGTAGACCTTGCCCTTGGGGGATATGAGATCGATATAGTCTGATTCGCCTGCGACGCACTTGTTCTCCAGCCGAAACAGCTCCTCGAGATCCATCGTTTTCGGGAACATCGAGTACATTTCCTTCGCATCGGGAAGGAACTCCCCACACTGCACAGGATAGCCGATCTCGTTCCGCCTGTCGATCAGAAGAACATCGAGGTCCTTTCCGGCACAGTATCTCGCGGTTGTGCTCCCGGCCGGCCCTGCGCCCACTATCAGCACGTCGACTTCCGCGGTTTCTTCCCCCTGGTCATCGTCGCGCCTCTGAGCTCAAGGTACTCGGTCGAGACATCATCGAACCCGGTCCTCTCGAGCAGGTCCTCGTAGACCTTCGTCGAACCGTAGGCTTCGTACGTATCGACAAAGGTTCTGTAAGGGTCTCTGCTCCATCTCTCGCGAGCTACCGAAGGCACGGCCAGGCGTGTGAGCGGCGGAACCATGTGCCTGACATGGAGTTCGAGCATCTTCGCAAGAGGTCCAGGCGGAGGTTTTGCCATGTCCACGATAAACACCTCTCCGCCATCCCTGAGCACGCGGATCATCTCATCAGCGCCCGCCTTCCTGTCAAAGAAATCCCTGAACGAGAACACGCAGAATACTTTGTCGACAGACGAATCGGCCAATGGTATCTTCTCGCCGACGCCCTTGAACAACATCACACGCTCAGGGTCAAGGATCTTCTTCGAGATGTCGGACAATTCGCTGGAGGGTTCGAGCGCGAAAACCGTCTTCGACCGAAGATGCTTCGTGAAGTTGCCAGGTCCGGAGCCAATCTCGAGCACGACGTCGTCCGGTCCTGCGAAGGACGCGACTCGCTTCCTCCACCTATCGACCATGCCGAAGGTGATGAGCCAATTGACGCGTTCATAGTATGGGCCGACATCGTCCATTGCGCCCATGACCTGGTGCCATTCCCTGTCAGACATGCCTTCTGGATCCATCAAACACACACCTACGAATCTCTTTCGAGAACCTTCGCGACCACGTCTCTCAACGCCTTGCTGTATGAGGTATCGGAGAGGCAACCCAAGTGACCGAGGGCTTCCATGCCGTAGTACTCGCCCATTCCTCGGGCCTTCTCGATAGCGCCAGACTTCACGACCATCTTGGCACATTCTTTGACAGACTCGACAGAAGGATCTTCCTGAGAAATCACTGCCAGGATCGCCTTCTTGGCGTCATCCGAACTCTTGATGGCAAGCAACGACGGAAGAGTGAGGTTCCCTTCTTTGAGGTCGTTACCGACCATCTTCCCCGTCTTCTTCTCGTCCCCTGTGAAATCTAGTATGTCGTCAACGATCTGGAACGCGATCCCAAGGTCGAGACCGTACTTCCCAAGAGAGGCGACTTCTTCTGAGGAGCCTCCAGCAAGATATCCGCCGACCATAGCGCCCGCTTTGATTGGCTGAGCGGTCTTCCTCTCAGCCACCTGAAGATATGTGTCAATTGTCAGATCCTTCTTGTGCCTGTACCTGTTCTGGAGGATCTCGCCCTCGGCAAGGGCGGCACAGGCATCGGAAGTGGTATCCACAACCGTCTTGTCGAAAGTTCCTCCGAGCTGGAACGCCTTTGCGAACAGGAAATCCCCAGTCACGATGGCATCGTGAAGGCCAAATTTCTTGTACACGGTCATACGGCCGCGTCGAGTCGAGCCTCCATCGTTGATGTCGTCGTGGATGAGAGTTGCCGAATGTATGAGCTCGAACCCGGCAGCGATATCCACGATCTTGCCGACATCCCTGCCGCCCAATGCCTTGTAGGCAAGGATCGTGACTGTGGGTCTGAGCCTCTTGCCCCCTGCCTCTATGACATGGAGTGAGGCATCAGTCAGGACTTGTTCCTGGGACTTCACCATTTCACGGAGCTTCTCATCGACCAGCCCCAGCTCCTTCTGGATGCCGAAGTCCCACGGCGATGTGGTCATGCACTGCGCATATTGACCATTTCATACTTAATTGTAATGCCTGCTGGCTTTCACAGAATTAGCATGTCTGGCTATGCCTGACAAAACCGGCGGCGATACCCGCGAATCAGGGCCATCCTGAAAGCAGGCCCGTGAAGGCGGACGCCGCATCCTTGCACACGGACACGAACGGATCGGGGAACACTCCGATCAAGACGACCATGACCACAGCAAAGGCGATTCCAGCGCACATCATCGGAGGAACCCTGACCTTCTCCTCCGGGCCCTTCTCCATGTACATGTTCTTGATCACACGCGCGTAGTAGTACAACGAGAGAGCGCTGTTCAGCACGCCGGCGATCGCGAGCCATATCAGCCACGACTGGCCGGGCTCCAGCGATGAGTAGACCGCAGACGAGAACAGGACGAACTTGCTCGCAAAGCCGGCAAGCGGCGGGATCCCCGCAAGGGAAAGCAGGAACAGGGTCATCGAGATTGCAAGGAATGGAGAACGCTTGCTCAGGCCCTTGAAATCGTCAAGCCTCTCACCGATCGCCACTGCGCCCATCGCAGCGACGACCATGAACGCACCTGACTTCATGAACGCGTGCGTGAGGATGTGGAACAGGCCCCCAGCAACCGCGTACTGAGTCGCCACGGGCAGAGCGATCAGTATGTACCCAGCCTGTGCGATGGATGAGTACGCGAGCATCCTCTTGATGTTTGTCTGTGAGACAGCTATGAGGTTGCCCACGGTCATGGTCAGGATCGCCAATATCGCGACTGCCTCCTCCCACTGAGCCTTCGTGACGAGGATGCCTATGAGGAATACCTTGAACAAGGCCGCAAAGCCCATCTTCTTAGAAGCGGCCGCCAGTAGACCAGAGACAGGCGTCGGAGCGCCCTCGTACACGTCCGGTGCCCACATATGGAAGGGGACCACGGCGATCTTGAACCCCAGACCTGCCAGAAGCAACACTGCCGCGAGGAGGACCACGGGGTCGGAGTCCATGATCCACTGGGAAGACGGACCGGCAAGGACCGCCCCTATGCCGCTGATGTTGGTCGTGCCCGCGACACCGTAGAACAGAGAAATCGCGAACAGCGTCAGCGCTGAGCTGAACCCGCCGACGATAAAGTACTTCGTTGCCGCCTCAGCGGATCTTTTCTCAGTCTTTCGGAAACCGGACAGCGCAAACGAGGAGATGCCCGCGATCTCGAGCCCCACGAAGAGCGCGATCAGGTCCGCGGACTCCGCAACGACCGACATTCCAATGATCGCCAGGAGAACGAGCGAATAGTACTCGCCCTGGTTCTTGTCCTTCCTGATGAAGTCAGGCGAGCTCAGCACCACAATGATGCCCACAGCGACGAACACGAGCAGGAACAGGCCGGAGAACACATTGATCTCCAGCAGCGGTGTCCCGCTCGCCGGTGGCGTCCAAGTGCCAACGAACAGCCAAGCGACTGTGAGGGCGCCGATGGTCAGCAACGGGATCAGCGCGACCCATGCGAGTATCCTCTTGTCCCTGAAGATGTAGTCCAGAGCAGGCATGATAAGGGCGAAGAGGATCAGCAGAAGCTGTGGTATGAACCAGTTGAGATTGTTCCAGACGTCCATGTCATCCGCCTCCTGGCAGCAGCGCGGTTATGACCTTGACTGCCGGTCCGATGTACTGGAAGACCACCATCGGGAAGACCCCGAAGATCGCGATCAGAGCGATCAAAGCTCCGACAGGCACTCCCTCGTACCAGCTGACATCGTGCACATGGGTCGTGTCGATCCTATCGGTCAATGGGCCGAACATGGATTTCTGCAATGCCCACAGATAGTAGCCCGCGGTGATAGCCACGCTGACTATCGGAAGGAAGAGCCACAAGGACCATATCTGGAACATGCTGGCAAAGATCATGAACTCGGCGGCGAAGCTCACGAGACCAGGTAGTCCCAAGGACGCCAGGAATCCTATCGTCATCATCGTGGCTGCGATGGGCATCTTCTTGGACAGGCCACCTAAGCTGGGTATCATCCTGGTGCCCCATTTGTGCTGGACCACGCCGCACATCATGAACAGGACTGCCGTCACGAGCCCGTGGGCGAACATCTGGAAGACGCCTGCGACAATGCCGAGCTCCGTGAAGGTCGCGAACCCCAGCAGGACGAATCCCATGTGGCTTATCGAGGAATACGCGACCATCTTCTTGAGGTCCTTCTGGGCCAGGCACAACATCGCGCCGTACAAGATGCTCACGACGGCGATCACCGCGATGACTATTTGCATGGCGTCCGCGCCCATGGGAAGACTGGGGATGGCAACTCTGATGATACCGTAGCCGCCCATTTTGAGCAGCAGGCCAGCAAGGAGAACGCTGCCTGCAGTGGGCGCTTCGACATGCGCGTCAGGCAACCACGTATGGAACGGCACCATGGGCACCTTGACGCCAAACCCGAAGAAAGCCGCAGCGAAGACGATTAACTGGAAGCCCTTGGTGAACTCCGTCTGGCCCGCACGCCATATGTCCTCCATCCCGAATGAGCCGACACCGGCTTGGAAATACATCGCCATTATGGATACGAGGAGGGCGAGGCTCGCGATGTGGGTGAATATGAAGAACTTGATCGCCGCATAGTCCTTCCTGGGCCCGCCCCAGACGCCGATCATGAAGTACATCGGAATCAGGACGATCTCCCAGAACACGTAGAACACGAAATAGTCGAGAGCTGTGAACACGCCTAGGACGCCAACCTCGAGTATCAGTATGAGCCCGAAGTACTCCTTCGGCCTGAGCTTCGTGTCCCACGAGAACAGGATCGAGAGAGTGCTGAGAAGCGTCGTCAGAAGGAACAGCGGGAGGCTGATGCCGTCAAGGCCCACGATGTAGTTGACCCCAAGAGACTCAATCCAGGAGTAGGACTCGTAGAACTGGTAGTTGAAGAAGCCATTTCCATCATGATATCCAGTTGAGGTCGCACCTGGCTCAATCGCATAGGCTAGCGTAACCAAGACGGACAGGATCAGCGAGACCAGCGAGAAGCCGAGTGCGACGTACTTGGCGTATTGCTCCCGCTTGCCCAGGAGGAAAGTGACTACCGCTCCGATCAGCGGCATCAGTATGATTATCGAGATTATCGGAATGCCCTCGAACATGTCTACCAACCTCCCCACGGGAAAACGTATATGACGAACACAAGAAGCAGGATGATCCCGAGCACAACGAACCCGGTGTACCTCTGCACATTGCCGCTCTGCGCCCTCCTAATAGTCGACCCCGTGTTGGCACCGAGGTACGCGAATCCGTTCACGATGCCATCTATGACATATATGTCGAATTTGTCAACCACCAGCGAGAACCCGTACCAGACCTTGTACGCGAAGTCGTCGTAGAACTTGCTGATGTACCATCTGTTCTCAAGCGCCCTCTGGATCGTGCCAGGAACGCCTCTAGCGAAAACCGATCTGTCGAACCCAGGCATGAAGTATATCCTGTAGGCCAGAAGGATGCCGGCTGCAGCAAGACCGAGCGTGACATATGTCAGCGGATCGGTGAAGACCGTCTTCGCGATCTCGACCGCCCCCTCACCAGCCGTTCCGATGCCCAATCCGGAGATCGAGCCCTCGACAAACGATTTGAATCCATCACCGATGAACAGCGCGAACCCCGAAACCACAGCCAATCCAGCAAGGATCATCAACGGCACGCTCATGATCTTCGGAGACTCGTGCGCGTGATAAGCTGTCCGCGGTTCCCCCGCGAAAGTCATGAACCACATCCTGAACATGTAGAACGCTGTGAGGAAAGCGGTCGCAATGCCAATAACCCAGAGCACGAAGAAGATAGGATCGAACTCGCCGCCCTCATAAACTCCGGCCAGCACTTCGTCCTTGCTCCAGAACCCCGACAAAGGTGGCATGCCGGCAATCGCAAGCGAACCGATGAGCATCGTGATCGAGGTTATCGGCATGTGTTTCCTCAATCCGCCCATGTTCCTCATGTCGTTGGTCCCAACGGCATGTATGACGCTGCCAGCGCACAGGAACAGCAGTGCTTTGAAGAATCCATGGTTCATGAGATGGAACATCGCCGCGGCGTACCCCCCTCCCGAGTGAGCGTGGATGACTAGGTAGCCACCTGCCCCGAGTCCGAGGATCATGTATCCGAGCTGGCTGATGGTGCTGTACGCCAACACGCGTTTGATGTCATTCGCCGCGAGGGCACACGTGGCCGCAATCAAAGCCGTCACCCCACCGATAACAGCAACGAACAGCAGGCTCTCCGGGGTCTGTACCAGCAATGGGTATGTCCTCGCGGTGAGGTACACGCCCGCCTTGACCATCGTGGCTGCATGGATGAGCGCGGAGACCGTGGTCGGACCTTCCATCGCATCTGGAAGCCATTCGTGGAGCGGGAACTGAGCGCTCTTCCCTATGGCGCCCCCGAATATGAGGACCGTCGACAACGTGAGCATGTCCTGAGGTATCACCCCGCGGGACACGATGCTGTTCGCGCCCTGC
>JALHSX010000153.1 GCA_022865445.1 Thermoplasmata archaeon
CATTGGGAAGGTCACCAGCGGCGAGGAGAATATCCTCATCGACAACGGAAAACGCGAGAAGCTGGAGAACCTCGGTTATGAGCACTTCCGTACACGCCAGCCATGAGGCACAGTTCTATAGTAGGGAAGGCGGCAAGGTCAGATGCAGCCTCTGCCCGCACTCTTGCTTGATAGCCGATGGAAGAAGGGGATTGTGCGGCGTGAGGGAGAACAGGTCAGGGACTCTGTATTCGTTGATATACGGGCTTGCTTCCTCGATTCATGCCGATCCAATCGAGAAGAAACCACTGTTCCACTTCCTGCCAGGCAGCACATCGATCTCCTTAGGGAGCATCGGGTGCAATCTCTTCTGTCAACACTGTCAGAACTACTCCATATCAAAGGCGAAGTTCGGCCAATTCGACCTGACCGAGCTTACTCCGGGCGATGTTGTGAGATACGCCGGAACCACTGGCTCGAGCTCGGTCTCTTGGACGTACAACGAACCGACCATATGGCACGAGTTCACGACCGTGGCCTCCAAAGCTGCCCATGTAGCAGGCCTGAAGACGAACTATGTCACCAATGGATACATTCAGGAAGCACCTCTCAGGGAGCTGAAGGGCGTCATCGACGCGATGAACATCGACGTGAAAGCCTTCAATGAGGGATTCTACAAGAAGATATGCGGAGGAACCCTCGCGCCCGTCCTGAAGGCCTGCGAGGTCGCCGTTGAGTTGGGCATTCACGTCGAATTGACATACCTGATCATCCCGGAACACAATGATTCAATGGACGAGATATCTCAGTTCAGCAAATGGGTGGTCGATGCTCTTGGAGCGGAGGTGCCCATCCACTTCTCCGCATTCCACCCGGACTACAAGCTCACGAATCTGCCTCGCACACCGGAGAGGACACTGTCTCATGCCTATGATCAGGCCAAGAAAGCGGGCGCGGAATTCGTCTATCTGGGTAACATACTCGCCGGGGACAAGGATGACACTCGTTGCCCCAAGTGCGGAACCCGCGTGATTGAGAGGGAGGGATTCTCGGTCCGGTCCTCGAACCTCAAAGGCAACAGATGCGGGAAATGCGGGGCTGAGTTGAACCTCGTGCTCTGAGTCCGAGAAGGCGGTTCATATCGTCCTGCGAACGAATGCCCCTCAAATAGGAAATATGAATAGCAGGATATTCCCGACAACTGTTGTCAAGATCAAGCTCACAAGCATCGGAAGGATGAATGGTATCTTCGGCGTCACCCAGACTCTCTTGTAGCCAGAGCTTGCCAAAAGTTCGATGTCCGCCTTCTGATCCTCTTGCTTGCGCGGCCTAACATGTGTCACGAGCTTGCCGTCCATGATGCTCTCCATCAGCCAGACATGCTTGTTCGCGATCTCAGCCGTATCCAGCTTGTAACCCAGCAGTCCGAGCGGGAAAGCGAATTCCTTTCGCGACAAGTTCCTTGCCAGGAATACCAGTGGAGTCAGCGCAACGATTATCGCCGCGTTGACAAGGATGGAGAATGAGAATGGAAGTAGCGTTTCTGCGGCAGAGGTCTCACCATGAATGAAGGGGAGCGATCCGAATGCTGGATAGAATGGAAAGAGGATGGATAGCGATATGAGCGCCTTGGCGTCCGCCCCTCCGCGCACGATGTCTAGCATGTACATGACAACAACAAAGAGCATGATGATGGGAATGGCCAATAGGTGCTGGAAATACTCATCACCGCCATACTGATATGCTAGCGCCAGGATGGAGCCCAAGGCCAACGCGTACTTGCCGAATGTCGTCAACTTCGCTCTCGTGGTCTCCTCTTCCGAGCCCAAATAGACATCGGCGAGAATGGCCAATATGGGGACAAAGATAAGGAGGTATTCGATCGGCATATCGTCAACATAGAGTTGGACAAGTATCAGGCCTAGGCCTGCCACCCCGAGTCCGATCCAGTAGACGTTGGGCACCTTTCTTGTTCTCAGGTCCAAGAAGGAGGCATACGCCAGGACCGACAGGCTCAAGACGAGCCGCAACGCATTGATAGATTCTGCGGAATCCACGCGAATGAATTACGATGTTCGTACTTAAGGTGTTCTGAATTGCTGGCATGTCCCTCTTTTCAGATAGTGTGCTCTTGCTCCCCGATCGAGGATCCTGTAGCAGCGGGGGGAGCGGTTTTGAGGGCATCAGGAATCGCAGTTGTGTCTGGACACATTTAATACTTTCATGAGCAGTCCATGGTTCGATGCGACTATCCTCCTGCAATGATTTGCCTGACCTTTGGAAGGAGACATATGACCTCGTGGCACAGGTGCCGAGAGGGCGAGTGACTACATACGGGGAAGTCGCGAAGGCTCTAGGAGACATTGCCGCTTGCAGGTTCGTTGGGCTCGCAATGAGCAGAAACGAAGACATCATTAGAGTCCCTTGCCGTCGGGTTGTCCAGTCCGACCGATTTGTCGGAGGTTATACGGGCGGAGGCCCCGAGAAGAAGATCCAGCTCCTTCGCAAGGAAGGGATTGAGTTTTCGGGATCGAAAGTAGTGGATCTTGACAAGATATTGTTCACCGATTTCAAAACCGAATACCCGTTGAGAAGACTGAGGAGAGTACAGACGGACCTGAAACGACATCTTGTCCTCACAGAATTCAAGAAAGAGATCAAGTTCGTTGCAGGAATCGACGTTGCATACGACGGCGACCACGCATATGCTGCGCTTGTGAAGTTCGACTTCGAATCCAAGGAGGAGACAGCCAGGCATGTCGTCGAGGGGAAGGCCGCGTTCCCCTATGTTCCGACCTATCTAGCCTTCCGGGAAATACCGGTCATCGAACCTCTCATGGATCTTGTTGACGATGAGACTGTCCTGATGTATGACGGAAACGGCGTGCTCCACCCCGAAGGATTCGGGATCACAAGCCAGATCGGAGTTGTCTTCGATGTGCCGACAATCGGAGTCGCCAAGAGACTCCTGTGCGGTGAGATGCCACGTGTCTCCTCGAAAAGAGCAATCAAGGTCGTACTCAACGGTCAACTCGTCGGCCATGCATTGTGCGGAGGTCAATCGGAAAGACCGGTGTTCGTATCCCTTGGTCATAGGGTATCTCAGGATCAGGCGAAGGCCATTGCTTTGAGGTTCTTGACGCACCGCGTGCCAGAACCCACGCGCATTGCTCACATCGTCGCAGAGTCAGCTCGCCGGGGAACAAGTCACAAATAGCCGCAAGTTAGTGGGCGTCAACGCATGCGGATCAGCATATTCGGGGCCGGCTCGCTTGGAAGCGCCCTTGGAGGTCTTCTGGCGGGCACAAACGAAGTGGCGTTGATCGGAAGACACCCTCATGTCGCCGAGATCAGAAGGAACGGGCTCACTCTCGTAGGCGACAGGAACCGTTCCGTCAGGCTGGAAGCTGCTGAGAGCGTCAGAGATATTGCACCTCCCGAGCTGTTGATCATCACAACGAAGGCATATGACACCGAAGAAGCAGTTCGGATATGCAAACCTTGGACCGGCAAGGAGACAATGGTTCTCACGCTTCAGAACGGCCTGGGGAACCTCGAGCTTCTCAGGGCGTGGAAAGGCAGCAGCGCTTTTGGAGGCACTACCACGATGGGTGCCACGCTGCTTTCGCCTGGCAGGGTCAGAGTGTCTGGGATCGGCAAGATTGTCATCGGAGCGGACATGGATCCTACAGGGGCGGCGATGCTTGCGCGCATTTTCTCGAAAGCGGGAATCCCAGTCACCGCCAGGAACGACATCTCTCGTGAGATTTGGGCAAAGGCGGTGGTAAGTGCATGCATCAACCCTGTAACTGCAGTGTTGCGAGTGCCCAATGGAAAGCTCCTTGACAGCCCGGTTCTCTCGCGTTTCATTCGTGAGGTTTGCCAGGAATGCATCGAGGTCGCGTGTTCGGAAGGAATTCGGTTGAGTTCTGCTTCGATGTACGCGCGCGTGCGGGCCGTGGCAGGAGATACCTCAAGAAACCTGTCCAGCATGCTTCAGGATATTAAGCGGGGAAATCGGACGGAGATAGGCCAGATAAACGGGGCGTTCTGCAGGACTGGTAGGGACAAAGGCATTTCGACTCCGTTGAACAACGCACTGGTAGCGATGGTCAATTCACTTGAGAGCGTCGCTCGCCGGCAGAAAGGTTAATATCGTGACACGATGCATTTCCGAGTTGTGGTAAGATGGTTGATGTAAGAGAATTGGCAGCCAACGCTAAAGTGCTCAGGAAGAAAGGCCTGGGCGTAAGAGAAATCGCAGATGAGCTTCACCTCTCCGTGGATACTGTCAACTACCTGATTGAATACGGAGCGGAAGGGCTACCTCCATCGGACGTCAAGATCGGGTGGAGGTCCGTAGGTGTCTCCGGATACCGCATCGGGCTGATGTCCGAGCTGATGGCTGATATCGCACTCGAGGAACTGAGCAAGAGCGAGAAGGATGCGGACGTGGTGCTCGGGATATCCATAAACGGTGTTCCCTTCGCTACTCTTCTCGCAGAGATAATGGGACTCGATGTCGGGGTCTACCGACCGCACGCAGAGAGTCAGGCAGGGGGCGCATTCAGCTCTAACTTCGCCTCTGTCGGTGACGGGAAGAAGATCATAATCGTAGATGATGTGCTCAGCACGGGTGCGTCGATCAAGGGTGCCATCACCGACATCAAAGAGGCGGGCGGTGTTCCAGTTCTGGCTCTCGTGATAGTCAACAAGAGCAGTCTCAACGAGGTCGATGGCGTCCCACTCAGAGGTCTCATCCGAGCCAGGTCGATCGGTGGAACGATCATTGGTGGTGGCGCAAGCAAAGGCTTCCCGTACGGCTAGAACTTCTTCGCCGAAGCCTTCAATGCGTCGACGACGGGCATCTGCTTTCCCAGCATCAGCCGCTCGAGGGCGCCCCCTCCAGTGCTCACGTAGGACACTCTCCCGATGTAACCGAATTTATTGGCCGCTGCCGACGAGTGCCCTCCTCCTATCACGGAGAACGCTTCAGACACGATGATGGCTTCGAACAGCTCACAGGTCCCCCTGCAAAACGCCTCCTTCTCGAAGACGCCTGGAGGCCCGGATAGGAAGACGGTCTTGGAGGAGATCACGATCCGCCTGTACTTCTCGATGGTCACAGCACCTATGTCCTTGATGGCCGCGTCCGCAGGAATGCCATCCAGCTTGTATTCGACCCTCTGTCCTTCGACATCGATGGCTGCATCTTCAGGAAGATGCAGCTTCGAACTGTGGGCCGACATGAGCTTCTTGGCTCTTTCTATGACCTCATCGGTGAAGTCCTTCTTCGCGAGTGCTTCAGTTCTCGAACCGATCTTCCTGCCCAGTGCCCACAGGAAGGCGTATCCCGCCAATCCAGCAATCAGTATGTTGTCCACATGCTCCCGCTCTGAAAGGACCTCGATGACCGGCAGCGCGTCTGCGAACTTCGTGCCCCCGAAAATGAATGTCGAAGGCCTCTTCGGACTCTGGAAGACCTGGGTGAGCGTCTTGACTTCTCTTTCCATCAACCTTCCAGCAGCCGAAGGCAGGACCGGAGTGAATCCGACCAATGAAGCATGTGCTCTGTGAGACGAACCGAAAGCATCGTTCACGAAGATGTCAAACAAGGGTGCGAGAGATTTTACCAGATCCGACTCGGCGTGTTCCTGAGGTGTCTTCTTCGCCTGCTCCTCTGGAAAGTCCCTCACATTCTTCAGTAGGATGCATTGTCCCTCAGCCAGATCCTCGATTGCGTTGACTGCGTGCGTTCCCATCAGATCGTTGACGTAGACAACCCTTCTGCCAAGGTATTGGCTCATGTACGCAGCGTGTTCGTTCAGCGGGATGAAGTCGTAGTCTCCAGGTCTGCCTTGATGTGCCAATACCGCCGTTTTGGCGCCTCTGTCCATGAGTTCTCTTATGGTGGAGACACATCCTTTGATCTTCGAACCATCCTGGAGTCTCAAGGTCTTCTCATCTACAGGAGAGTTGATGTCTATTCTGAGAAGGACTCTCTTTCCCCTCAAGTCAAAATCATCAAGAGTGCGGAACCCCATTCCGCTGATTGTCTTCTTTCCCGCAGACCCAAGGTCATTAGCATGAGGATGGCGCAAACAACCTGAGTCGTCCGAGTTCTCTCCCAAAGCCCAAACCCCCGTCCGAGTGGATGCCCGACAGTCGGACCGCTTCCGCCCATTGTCCTAGATTGAGCGAACGGTATAAATGAGTGCCGAAGCTAACACGGTCGAAAGTATTTAGATGGAGAACACACTTAGCAGAAATGAAATGGAATTCGGCCGTGTTTTTGCACCGCGGGATCCTGAATGGATGTGTTGGATTTGAAGGGAATTGAGATCGAGGAGCTTCTAGTCAAGGACGTTATGAGTTCGTCTGCTGTGACAGCCACCAAAGGAGAGACCCTGTCCGAAGTCATCTCCCGGATGAAGAAAGACCACCTCAGGGAGATCCCTGTTTTGGAGGGGAACAAGCCCGTCGGTCTAGTAAGCTATTCGTCCTTTCTTCTAAGGAGGAGCCTGCCGTTGTCGACGAAGGTCGAACAGGTCATGCATCCAGCACCGAGGCTTGAGGAAGATATGCCAATCACCAAAGCTGTTGAAGAAATGATGGCTTCCGGAGTTATGGGCGCTCCTGTTGTGAGGAACGAGAAGATGGTTGGTTTTGTTTCGAGAACAGACATCATCAAGGTGCTTCCAAATGTGGAGCAGCTCAAGAACAAGAAGGTCTCGGAGTTCATGACCAAGAACCCTCAATTCGTCACCGAAAAGGAGGGCGTTCGCAGGGCGCAGATGCTGATGAAAGGCCTGATGGAGAAATCGCTCCCCGTTGTCGATAGTAGCGGCAGACTGGTCGGTGCCGTGAGCATGCACGAAGTCATGGATATCATCTGGTCGCCTAAGTCCTCAAAGCCATACAATGAACTAGTCGGAAGTGACAAGGAACCTCCTGACATCGCTGTCGGCAGCATCATGAGCCAGCCTGCGATTTCAGTCTCACCCAGTGACTCCATCGGCAAGGTCGCGTCGCTCATGCTGGAGAAGGGTCTGGCAACCATCTTCGTACACGAGGGAGAGAGGCTCGTGGGAGTGGTATCGCAAGCAGACCTCATGGAGCAGGTCATCAGCCTCAAGAAGAGAGAGGGTGTATATGTCCAGATCACCGGGCTCGTCGAGGAGGATCCTGACGTATACAATGTACTCTACGATGAGATCGAGAAAGCGATGAATCGAATCGACAAGATACAGTTCCCGCGCGTTTTCACCGTGCACATCCAGACCTACCACTCTGAGGGAATGAGGAGCAAGTACAGCATTCATGGCAGGCTGACGACGGATCGGAGCATGTACTACGCTAGCCAAACGGACTGGAACCTCTACAAGACGATGGATGCGCTGCTCAATCAGCTAGAGAAGACCGTGAAGCGCGAGCATGAGAAGACCTTGGACTTGAGGAAGAAGAAGGCGACGGAGCTATAGCTTCCAATACTTGGAAGCAATCTGCTTGCACCTAACGATAGTCCCTCTCCCAAGGCAGCTGTTGTCGATGATGTCCGTGAACTCCAGGGGAACCTCGATTCCCTCGGATCTCCCGATGACGCCCGCCACAACCTCCGAAAGTGCTTGGACATCGTAGCCGCCCTCCAACATGAACGTGATGCGTTTTCCGCATATCTTCGAAAGCTTGATCAGCTGCTCAGCCTGCCTGACATGCCCCTCAGAGGAGAGAGTCAGCGATGCCAGGGGGTCGCGGTAGTGCGTGTCCATTCCCCAGCTGACGAGCATCGCATCTGGCTTGAACTGACTCACAACCGGTTTGATGATTTCCTCGAACGCCACGTCGAACGTAGAGTCGCCGCACCCGGACTGGAAGGGCATGTTCACGTTGTAGCCTTCGCCTTCACCCTTTCCGACATATTCCACAGGCCCCGTCCCTGGGAATATTCCTGCTTGGTGCGTTGAGATGTAGAGGATTGTGGGATCGAACGCGAAGATCTCTTGGGTGCCATTGCCATGATGGACATCGACATCCACGATCGCGATCTTCTTGTCACCCATCTTCTGGAGGGATCTTGCGGCAATCGATATGTTGTTGAAGTAGCAGAAGCCCATGCCGTAGTCCTTGCCCGCATGGTGGCCTGGTGGACGGGTGAGTGCAAATGTGGGCTTTCCATGCTCCTTCGAATACTTTGCAGCGTCGACAGCACACTCCGCGGAAAGAGCCGCGATTCCGTATGTCTCGTGATGGACTTGCGTGTCAAGCGTGAGGCTGCAGTCACCACAGGTTCTGATGTAGTTAACGTAGTCGTCGCTATGAACCAAAAGCAGTGTTTCCAATCTTCCGGTCTTTGATGGAATCACATTCTTCCAGAGGCCATGCTCTTTTAGCTTTTGCACGATGCCTCTGAGTCTCTCGGGAGACTCGGGGTGGAAAGGATCCTGAACGTGACCCAAGAACTCATCGTTGAAGAAGATGGTCACACATGCCTCAAGCTAGCTCTCCGTAGATAAGCGTTTCTCGGCCATGGTACTGTCTCGGCACAACCGATATGGCACGTCCAATCATGCCAGCCAATGCGCGCGGATTCTTCGATTCATCGGTGAGAGAGGTCCTGGCGACACCGTAGAGGAAAATCGGAGTTCTATCGAAAGAACTATGTCGGTTCTAGACGGTATCTTGCACAGTGGTACAATGGATCTCGGACAGCTTATCCTCCTCATCATTGCGATTGCGCTCGTCTCAGTGATCTTTTACATCAGTGGCGCGATAGTGGGCGGGGATTGGGTCGTCCAGGCGCCTTATGTACTGCGAATTGTCATCGTATCGATATTCGCTGTCGTGGCCATCCCTGTGTTTAGGAATGCGATGGGGGAATTCGACCTCGGAGATCTGGGTCTGCTGTTTGCGTTCGTACTCCTCATCCTAGCTGTCAGGTTCATCTTGGTCATTGAGCTAACGGTGAGTGATGAATGGCTCGCATCCATAGTCATTTCACTTATCGGCGTCGTGCTTATCTACATAGTCGACGAGGTCGCGATGCATCTGGCGGATATCCAGATGCTGTCGCTTTTCTAGATGACCAGGAATTCCTTAGGAGCGGATGTCAGTATTCGGCATCCTTTCTTCGTGACCAGGATGTCATCCTCAATCCGGACCCCGCCGAAATTCCTCTCGTACACTCCAGGCTCAACGGTAAGAACCATTCCTTCCCTCAGGGTCATGTCCCTGGCAGAGGATATCGAGCCGGGGTCATGAACCGAGAGCCCAAGGCCGTGGCCTGTGCTGTGGATGAACTTGCCCTTGAACCTCGATCCGTCAATTATCCTGCGGGCTGCTTGATCGACTTTCTTTCCTCGAACGCCGTCGTGTATTGCGTCGATGGCAGCCAACTGTGCTCTTAGGACGACATCGTACATCTCCTTCTGCTTGGCGCTCGCTCTTGAGCACACGAAGGTTCTGGTCAGGTCCGCTGCGTATCTCTTGTATGATGCGCCGAAATCGAACAGTGCCAGTTGTCCTTTCTTGAGTCTCCGAGATGCAGGAACATAGTGCGGCTCCGCGGTGCCAGGACCAAACGACGCGTTGGTCGCAAAGGAGGGACCTGCCGCCCCCAGCTTCATCATCCTATAGTTCAACTCTGCCGCTGCCTCAGTCTCCATCTGCCCTTCTCTCACGAGCTCTGGAATCTCCTCCGCGGTCCTGCACGTGATGTCGCAGGCCTTCTTGATACGAGAGATCTCTTGCGCGTCCTTGATCATCCTGGCTTTGCCGATTGCTTCTGAAACGTCTTTCAATCTGGCCCCCTTCGCGCACTTCCTTATGAACTGGTAGTTGGCGTGAGTCAACTCTCGTGAGTTGATCCCGATTCTCTCGTACCCCTTCAGACGCTTTGCCAGCGTTTCATCACGTTCCTTCCTAGTCTGGAACACGGTGGTCTTGGCTCCAGCTAGCCTCGCGCTCAGTTCCTCCAGCTCGGATGAGAGGACTTCGACCCCTCGGCGCGTCACGATGGCCACGCAATCCTCGAACAGGCCATTCACAATGCCGGTCGCGTAGAAGAAGCTCAGGTCTAAGTTGGGTTCCGAGGCGTTCGTAAGAACGATTGCATCTATCTCCGTCTTGAGCTGCGAGAAAATCCTCTTCTCTTTCGTGGCCAAGTGATCACGACGAATTCGCATAATGCGATTGAGCGTATAAAGAGCTGATGCTGGCTACACGCCAACCCAGGTGGTTCCTGTGATCTTCTTGATGGCAGAAATCGCAGAGAGCGCGGCCAAGTAACTGGTTTTCGGGTTCCTTGGTGAGGGGACGTTCCTGGTGACTACATCGAGTTCGCCGAATTTGCCTTTGGCTTTGAGATGGTGCTCGTTCGTCTGGACCTGAGGGTCACACATTATCCTTATGCGGGTCTTCTCGAAGCCTATCCCAGCAAGCGATATGGTCGCAGCGACATTGATGTTTTGGGGGAAGTGCTTGACCGCCTCCCTCGCGGTCCCGTAGAACAGTTCGGTCCGCTCCCGCAGTTCCGACGCCACGATCCCCTTCGACTCAAGGTAGGGGTTTGGCCCGAACGCTGATGGCGGTTTGGTCGTTGTCAACGTCACTTCGTCGATCTGTTCGAGGCTTGCAGCTCCGAGAGCGTCTATTCCGCCGATCGCTCCGCTCGGCATGTAGATCTTGGCGCTCTTGCGCTTTGCCAGTCTGAACGCATCCTTCTGGAATTCCTCGTCCTGGAAGATCCCGACACTCATGATCAGAACATCCACTCCGGCAGAAAGTGCAAGCGGCACGTAGTACCTCGCAGCATCCTGGCTCGCGGCCTCAACGACCAACTTTATGTCGTTGAGTATGGGGACGATGTCAGGCACGTACCTCACTTTTGTCATCTTCTCCTGGAGCCTGGTCGCGCACTCCTTCGAGCGGTCTGTCAGATAGACGATATTGATCTCTGGCATCGGCTCGACAGCACGCGCGATTGTCGTTCCAATCGCCCCGCAACCAATGACGCAGATGTTCACGGCGAAAACAGAGGGCAGGGAGATATAAAAACTTTCACTGTTGACACCTCCACGCCTAGCCAGCATCCTCATTTTCCTTTGCGCATACTATTTGTGCGAGTCTCACGTTATGCGAAGAGAAATCGAATGACACGGTCTCATGGCACCGCTTCCCTGAAGCGAAAAGCAACGGATATCGACAGAATGCTCACAAAGGCCTATGGCAGGAAGGTTGTGGAACTCGAAGACGATCCTTTGGATACGCTTGTCGAGACAATCCTGTCTCAGAACACAACTGACAGGAATTCCCACAGGGCTTTTCAAGCACTGAAGAAAGCCTATCCGAGGTGGGGCGATCTTATGGGCGAGGATGCGGACAAGGTCGCGAAGGTGATTCGCTCCGGAGGCCTCGCTGGGATCAAGGCTTCTAGGATACTGGGTGCCCTGGAATTCATCAATAGGGAGAGGGGCGTCCTAAACCTCGATTTTCTGAGGGACATGAGTCCACAGGATGCTGAGGCTTGGCTGGCCCAGATGAAAGGTGTCGGTCCGAAGACGAGATCCATCGTCTTGTTGTTCTCCTTGGGAATGCCAGCTTTCCCGGTCGATACACACATACACAGAGTGACAAAACGGATCGGGCTCATTGGTCCGAGGGTCTCGCGTGAGCAGGCGCAGACGGACCTGGCGGCCCTTGTCCCTCGAAGTGAATTCTTCAATTACCACATCAACCTGATTGAGCATGGACGAACGGTCTGTCAGGCGCGGAAGCCTAGATGCCCAATGTGCCAGATATCCAGGTATTGCGACTACTTCGTTCGGACAGCCAAGGCAGAGAGTTGATATATCGACAACAGTCTTTTTGGCACGATGAGGTACAAGCTTCTCGAGCACACGGCCGATGCGATGATCGAAGCATACGGTGAGACGCTTGGCGAGAGATTCGCTAACGCTGCCTATGCCATGTTCGATCAAATCACCGACGTGACGAAGATCGAGCCTCTCGGCGAGTTTAAAATCGTGCTCAAGGCAGAGAATAGGGAACAGCTTCTGGTCGATTTCCTTCAGGAACTTCTGTTCGTCCACGACGCGGAAAACCTAGTGTTTGGCGAGTTCGAAGTGAGAACGGACGGAAAAGCGCTTGAGGCGCTGGTGAAAGGGGAGGAGTTCGATGAGAAGAAGCACCCGAAGAGGTCCGTTGTCAAAGGGATCACGTACCATCGTCTTGAGTTTGACGACGAAGAAGGAAATGTTACCGTATTGTTCGATGTCTGAGGTGACTCGGTGAAAGGTTCCGCTATCGCTCATCCAATCGAGGGATTGATCAAGTACCACGGGCTGAAGGACGAGATACTGAGGATACCTTTTCATGATTCGATATCCGTCGCCACATCTCCAACCGCATCGCACACTACAGTGGAGTTCGGCAGGTTCAAGAAGGACATTGCCAGCGTTGACGGGAAGCAACTGGCAGATCGAGAGCTCGAACGAGTTGTGTTTGTCGTGGACGAGGTGCGACGCAGGAGCGGCTTGGATCTCAAGTTCAGGATGGCCTCCAAGAACAACTTCATGTCCAACGTTGGGCTCGGCGCGTCCGCATCAGGTTTCGCAGCGCTCGCGGTCGCAGCATCGAAGGCCGCTGGGCTGAAGCTATCTCTCGAGAAGAGGGCAGTGATAGCAAGGCGAGGCGCGGGTTCGGCGACCCGGTCAGTCACGGGCGGATTCTCCCGTTGGAGGGCAGGGTTCGAGGACGAGGAGTCGTATTCGTACCAGATTGCCTCTGAAGATCTCCAGATGGGAATAGTCGTTGCATTGATTCCGGCGTTCAAGTTCACGGAGGATGCGCACAAGGCTGTGCTGACATCACCATTCTTCCATTCCAGGTTGGCTTTCGTTCATGGCGCACTTGCCGAGATGGAGAACGCGATCCGGAAACGTAACATCGAGAAGATCGGCATCCTAGCCGAGCGAGATTCCCTGATACTACATGGCATAACGATGACCAGCATCGACGAGATGATGCTATGGCGGCCGGAAACGGTGAAGGTCATCCTCGAAGTCAAGAAGATGCGCTCCGAGGGGCTTCCTGCATTCTTCTCCATCGACACGGGCGCCACAGTCTACGTCAACACAAAACCCAAGCATGTCCAAGAGATCGAAGCCAGAATCAAGGACTTGGGGATAGAGACAATCAGATGCGGCGTCGGTGGCTGTGCGAAGTCTACTCAGAAACACTTGTTCTAGTCAGGCCCATTGAACCGCTCTTTTGTCGCTCTATGGCATCTCTCAGGGAGAGTTCTCCTTTGGCAACCCTCCTGGCTAGCTCTTTGGAGACTGTCAGACTGCCAGAGCTCTCCAGCCTGCTTATGCGCTGGATGTTCCTGATCTCACCAGGACACGGGTCGGTCTCCTGCCTTTTCCCAGGCTTGTATCCTGGTGTCATCGCGATTTCCACTGCGGCGTCCTCATCTGGCGTATGAGACCTTTTCGTCGTGTTTCTCTCGTCGACGATCTCGAGCATGTGTCCCTCGTCCCAGAGGGTGTTGAAGATCCTGTTCCTGTTGGTCCGGTCGCCGTGGCCGATCCTTACTACAACATTCGCCTCGGGGTACTCTTGTACGACCTCGTCCACTACTTCCCCGACAGCCTCTGGAGATTCGGCTAGAGACCTTATCAGTACGACGCCGTCCCCGAGGACGGCCACTCCAGGCCTGACGCCAGGGTCGATTCCGATCGTCAGTTCCTTGACCCTGCTGTAAGCAGACATCATCATCTTGGCTCGTGCGATTGCGACACCGGGGTCGGAATCGGTCACGATCTTATCGAACGGGATCCTGCGCTTCTCCTCTTCAGTTGTTATGATGGCGCCGACATCCGCAGGCACAGGCTCTCCGAAATTCAGAGACACCACCTTCAAGTTCGCTCCGCGCAGGGTCTCCAGCATTTCGAAGTATACTCTGGGGTTCTCTGTCAACAGTCCGATCGCCCGCATCTGAGATGATATCTGCGCCTCTGCAGATAAATAGGTTTTGGTTGGCGAGATCGTCGGTATGGATTTCGGCCAGTCATCGAGACGCTCGTTCTCCATCACCTGTCTCCCAAACCCTTTTCAAAACCATTCTTATCGAGCAAAAGACCATAGGGATGGAAAGAAAGGGGCCTAGGCGCCGACCTCAATTCCCGCTGATTGAGAATCAGCCAGGTAGGCAGGAAATGGACCCCTGGGATTTGAACCCACCAAAATGACGGGCTCGACTCGAAAGGGTATAAGACCTCTCGTTTATCGCGTCTTTGGAGGGGAGCGGAGATTCGCGTCTAAACCCCTTCTTCAATTTTCCTATTTCGGAGAGCGGGCCGCTGAACGAGCTGTCAAATCCTGAAAATCATGAAATCAGAGCGGAGCAACTGTCAAGGCCAGGCTCAAGCGCTACCCCACAGGATGGTAAGCAGAATTAATTGTTCTCCGTCCGGTCGCTCGTCTTTAGATACCCCACTACCAACTCGAGGCCACCAGCCATCAACAACCGCATCATGTTCGGCTGCTTTTTGATCCCTCGGTTCGAGGCGAGCATTTTTCCAAAGATACGGATACTATCAATAATGTTCAGACCGCGACCCCCGCCGAACTCGAAATAGTTTAGATCCACATCCATGTTGATAGTGTTCAGGTCAGATTTTCCTGGGATGACTTGGATATACTCTACCCCATCTCGCGTGGTCTTTAGGATCCAGCTTGTAATAGCCATTCCATTGCTCATCACTGTGAGCTGCACAGTCTGATTGCCAAGGAGTCTTAGGAACAAGGTCATGTCGATGATGTGGTGTACCCCCACCTCCCTCGTGTAACCTTCCACACCTGGGTCCGCTGACTTCTCTATTACCGCCAGCACATGTTTCCCAAGGTTCTTGTTCCGAAGCTGCGAGCCAATCTCAATCGAGAAACTCAGCTCCTGCATCTTTTCATCGATGAATTTGGCGAGCGACCTTTTGGACGCATGCCTTATCAGGTGCATCCGTTCCTTTTCGATGAACATGTCTACAGTCCAGAATCTGGCCATACAGATGGAGGCCAGCTCTTCGATCCGTTCACTGGAGATGTGTTTGGACTTGAATGTCGAGTGCATCTCATCATAACGATTCCAATCGGTTTCAAAGATCCGCCCTTGGGCATTCAAGTCCTCATAGAATCGAGTGCCGGGAAAAGGCGTTGCGATGCCGTAGGCTGTGCTCGTAAGCCCTATCCTCTTGGCGTAAGTGGGAAATTCCAGTATCTGGTCTTCGGTCTGCTCGGGGAGGCCGATGACAAATGTCCCGCCTGCATTCCCACCCCATCTTTTTATGTTGTTGACCGCTTGGATGTGCACGTCTGTGCTCATGCCCTTGGATACGGATTTGATGTCCTCCATGTTCGGACTCTCTATGCCCATCTCGAAACCCTCTACCCCCACTGCAATCATTTTCCGCACGATGTCAGGATGCTTCGCCACCGAGTCGGCCCGCACCTTGACGCCGAAGCGTATGTCGAGCTCATGCTGAGCCAAGAGGTCACACAGCCGCTCCACCCGCTCTGGTCTCCCCAGGAACTGAGGGTCGGTGACATCTATGCTAAGGGGCTTGTGGTCGTGGAAGGAGACTATTCTCAAGATCTCCTCCATCACATTCTCGGGAGAGCGGAAGCGCTGATGACCTTTGCTCATGGTTGGTTCGCAACAGAAAGTGCATCTGCCAAAACACCCTCTAGATGTCGTCAAGACGTCGTACTCGCGGTCTCGCAACAGCTTTGTACCATAGGCATATCTCCTAAGGTGCCGCGCGGGAAAAGGTAGGCTGTCCAGGTTCTCAATGAACTCTCGATCAGGGTTATGGATTATCTGCTCCTTCTTCCTGTACGAGACGCCCCGCACGCCTTGTGGTCCTCCTTTTTCGACCAGCTCCCGCATGGTGATTTCACCCTCGCCACGGACTACCAGGTCCACCTGGGGCTGCGATAAGAGCTCATCCGGGATGGCTGTGGGGTGATATCCACCCAATACGGCCAAGGCCCCGTGACTCTTGGCCAACCGCGCGATTTCCAGACCTTCGCTGTGCTCCGTGGCTGACATCGTTATCCCCACAAGGTCAGGGTCCATGGTGGTCAAGGACTCCTTGACAGCTTCTGCGAAAGGCCTATGCTCCATCTCGAGGTCCAAGATGGTCACATTCTCTACGATATCCTCCGCCGTGGCAGCAATGTATTCAAGCGCAGTAGGAATCAGGTCGAATGCATATGAGAGGCCGTGTCTGCCAGAAGGCTTGACCAAAAGAAGTCTTTTGAATGACATGGCTGAGTTTCACCTATCACTGCTCGATAAGAGCCACCATTATTAATAGCAAACGAAAATGACCAGAACTGGGTCGCGCTCCGATGACTCCGATACCCCGACTATGCTCCATCATTGCGTTTCCCCTCATTCTCCCACCCCGCCTTCTTCCATAAGCTTCAAAATGTCAAATCTAGGGAAATAATGATTTACATATGAAATGAACAGTGTTTGTCTATTCGCCCTTCCTGAAGCCTCTGAAAATAGACTTCCTAGGGGTCGACTTCTCGTATGCACCAACGGATTGCGAGAACTGGTTCAGCAAATCCCTCTGCTGACTAGTCAGCTTTGTGGGGGTGGCCACACTGACCTTCACGAACTCGTCTCCATGGCCTCTGCCTCTCATGTCTGGCAGGCCCTTTCCTTTCAGCCTGAAGACAGTCCCGGTCTGAGTGCCGGCTGGCATGGTCACGAGGGCGGTGCCGTCGAGTGTGGGGACTTCGACTTCGGCTCCCAAAGCCGCCTGAGTGAATGAAATCGGGGTCTCGATGTACAGATCGCTTCCTTCCCTCGCGAAGAGTGGATGCTCCTGCATGTGCACCACTATGTAGAGGTCTCCCGACGGCCCACCGTTCGGGCTCGCTTCCCCCGCGCCCCTGATCCTCAGCCTCATCCCTTCGTCGGCTCCCTTCGGGATAGAGATCTTGATGTTGCTCGTCGTCTGGCTGACTCCGGCTCCGCTGCATGCCGTGCATTCGCGGACTATGTGTTTCCCTTTGCCTCCGCAGGTCGGGCAGTCCGCGATCGTGACGAAGTTGGTGTTTCCCCTCCTCTGCCCTCTCTGGACTTGCCCCTGTCCCCTGCATGTCGGACATGTCTTGAAGTCGCCTTCTTTGGCACCCTTGCCACCGCAGGTCTTGCAAGCTACGGTGTGGGGAATGTGTATCTCCTTCTCAACGCCCTTGGCGACATCGTCCAGCGTCACCTCTATGTCATACCTGAGAGAGCGCCCTTCCTGAGGCCCTCTTCTCGCGGATCTTCCGAAAAACTGGTCGAAAATGCCCCCTCCGGCGCCGAATCCACCTAGGTCTCCGAAGATGTCGCTTATGTCTCCGTAGTGTGTGAAGTCGGACCAGTCGAACCCTCCTTGTCTGAAGGTGCTCTCAACGCCTGCATGGCCGTACTGGTCGTACCTCGCCTTCTTCTCGTCGTCGACCAGGACCTCGTAGGCTTCGGAGATATCCTTGAATTTCTCCTCCGCCACTTTGACGTTGTCCTTGTTCATGTCGGGGTGGTGCTTCATCGCGAGTTTTCGGTAGGCCTTCTTGATTTCATCCTTGGAGGCCCCTCTCTGAACGCCGAGCACCTCATAATAATCCCGCTTCTGAGCCATTCTTCAGTCCTTCCTGGTCTGATTGGAGTTGTCCTGACCGGGTGATGAAAGGGAAGATGTTTGGATATAGAATAGGTTTGAGGAGGACTTCTACTTCTTCTTGTCGTCCTCGTCGTCTACGATCTTGTAGTCTGCATCGACGTAACCCTTGTCTTCGCCGGCTGGTCCCTCGGGCTCCGCGCCTGGAGGTGGTCCTTGCGCCTGCTGTGCCTGCTTTCCCGCCTCCTCATAGATCCTCTTGCCTACCTCGAGAAGCGCCTTCTCCAGTTCGTCCAGCTTCTCCTTGATCTTCGCGGGGTCATCTGTCTGCACGGCCGTTTTGACCTCCTCGGCCAGCTTGTTTAGCCTGTCCTTGAGGTCCTGCGGAACCTTGTCTCCCACCTTCTCGAGGATGCCTGCAACCTCGAAGGCTTTCTGTTCGGCCCTGTTCTTCAGCTCAGCCTTGTCTTTTCTCTTGCGGTCCTCTTCTGCGAACCTCTCGGCGTCCTTGACCATCTTGTCGATGTCATTCTTTCCGAGCTTCGTCGTTGCGGTGATAGTGATCTTCTGCTCCTGCCCTGTCCCGAGATCCTTGGCCTTGACGTCGATTATGCCGTTGGCGTCTATGTCGAATGTCACTTCGATCTGCGGGATTCCCCTCGGCGCCGGTGGGATGCCGATCAGGTGGAATCTCCCCAGCGTGACGTTGTCAGAGGCCATCGGCCGTTCTCCCTGGAGAACGTGTATCTCGACGCTCGACTGTCCCTCGGCCGCAGTGCTGAATATCTCGCTCTTCCTCGTCGGTATTGTCGAGTTCCTCTCGATGAGCTTGTGGAACACGCCTCCGAGCGTCTCGACTCCTAGGGATAGCGGAGTCACATCCAGTAGAAGGATGTCCTTCACGGTGCCCTCCAGCACGCCGGCCTGGATCGCTGCGCCCATCGCGACGCACTCCATCGGGTCAACTCCTCCAACGATCTTCTTCCCGACGATCTCGTCCACGAACTTCTGAACGATGGGCATTCTCGTGGGACCGCCAACCAGTATTACCTTGTCTATCTTGTCAGGTGTGAGCTTCCCATCTTCGAGAGCCTGCAACATCGGCTTTCTGCATCTCTCGACGGTTGGCCTGACGAGATCCTCCAGTTTTGTTCTTGTGAGCTTCATGGTCAGGTGTTTGGGGCCAGATGCATCTGCGCTTAGGTATGGGAGGTTGATCTCGGTCTCGAGGGTGGACGACAGCTCGATCTTCGCCTTCTCGCCAGCCTCTCTCACCCTCTGGACGGCCATCTTGTCCTTCGAGATGTCGATGCCGGTGTCCGACTTGAACTCCTTCGTGATGTAATCGACGATCGCGTTGTCCATGTCGGTCCCGCCGAGTTGAGTGTCACCGCTGGTCGAGATGACTTCGAACACTCCCTGTCCATACTCCATGATCGTGACATCGAGCGTGCCGCCGCCTAGGTCGAAGACAATTATCTTCTGCTCCTTCTCGGCCTTGTCCAGGCCGTACGCAAGTGCGGCTGCGGTCGGCTCGTTGATTATCCTGACGACCTCAAGACCGGCGATCTGCCCGGCGTCCTTCGTGGCCTGTCTCTGGTTGTCGTTGAAATAGGCAGGGACGGTAATGACGGCCTTCTCGACCTTCGTTCCGAGGTA
This sequence comes from Thermoplasmata archaeon, assembly GCA_022865445.1. Lineage (GTDB taxonomy): Archaea > Thermoplasmatota > Thermoplasmata > UBA10834 > UBA10834 > COMBO-56-21. Next base: position 19,311 of record JALHSX010000153.1, read on the forward strand.
TGCCTCCGCATCCCTCTTGATCTTCTGGAGGATGAACGCGGATACCTGCTGGGGCGTGTATTCCTTGCCGAACACCCTGACCTTGTAGTCCGTCCCCATCTTCCTCTTGATTGCCATGATTGTGCCTTCGGGGTTCGATACCGCCTGCCTTCTGGCGGGCTCTCCCACGAGCATCTGTTCGTCCTTCGTGAAGGCGACATATGATGGGAATGCCTTTCCACCGAGGCTTGTTCCCTCAGCGCTCGGGATGATCGTCGGCCTCCCTGCCTCCACCACCGCCGCTGCTGAGTTGCTTGTTCCCAAGTCGATTCCTATTATCTTCCCTTTTGACTCTGCCATGTTCAGCCACCTCTATTGGGTCTTGTCCTCATCCTCTTCAGTCTTGTGATTGGTATTCGTGCCATTAGTGTAATCCCCGTTCTCTTCTGGGTCTACCGCGGGTTCCTTCTTCTTGGCTACCTTGACTCTTGTCGGCCTCAACGGCTTCTGACCTATCGCGTAGCCTTTTTGGTAGACCTCGAGTATCTCGCCCTCCTCGACATCGCTCCGTTCCTCCCTCATGAGGGCTTCGTGGACGAACGGGTCGAACTTGCCCTCCGCCTTGATCTCTTTAAGGCCTTCCCGTTGGAGGATCTGCAAGAGCTGTTTCTGAAGGCCCTCGAGCCCAGCCTTCAGGCTGTCCTGGTCGCTGTTCTTCTTCACATCTTCAATTGCCTTTTCGAACGAGTCCAGAACCGCCAAGAGGTCCGTCATAAGCCTCTGCGTCGCAAGCTTGGACCTCTCGTTCCACTCCTTCTCGACGCGCTTCTTGTAGTTGTCGAAGTCGGCCTGAAGCCGTTTCAGGTCGTCCGTGAGCTCCGCGATGCGCTGGTCCTTGAGCGCTAGAGTATCTGTGGCGGCAGCTTCCTTGGCCTCGCCCTCCTCGGGGGCCGCTGTCTCCCTAGCTTCCTCGTCTGCCACTGTCCATCGCCTCCAGGCTCTCGATGATATACCGTCGGTCTACACGGTCGCCTTTGCGCTCGGTCATCTGACTGAATCAAAGAATTTGAAGGGGTTTCATGGAGCGGACTTCAGTCCATTCCGCCCTCATCGCCCATGTCAGGTCCCCTGGGTCCCTTTCCGCCCTTGCTGCCGCCCTTGGAGGCGATGACGTCGTCGATCCTTAGGATCATGACGGCCGCGTCGGTCGCCGAGATGATTGCTTGTCTTGCGACTCGGATCGGCTCGAGGACCCTTTCCTTCTTCATGTCCACGACTTTGCCGGTGAACACGTTGATTCCAGCGTATTTCTTGCCGGACTTGTGGGCCTGCCTCATCTCGATCAGGACGTCGATCGGGTCGAGACCTGCGTTCTCGGCTAGGGCCGTAGGGATGACTTCCATGGCGCTCGCGAACGCGTCAATCGCGATCTGCTCTCTGCCGCCGACGGATGCAGCGTAGTCCCTCAGCTTGAGGGCCAGCTCGGATGCCGTTGAGCCTCCGCCAGTTACGAGCTTGCCGTCTTCGAATGCGACTGAGACGACGCTTATTGCGTCGTTGAGTGAGCGATCGATCTCGTCGATGACATGCTCAGTGCCCCCTCTGATGAGAACGGACACTGCCTTCGGATTCTTGCAGCCGGTCACGAATGTCATCCTGTCGTCAGCGATCTTCTTCTCTTCAACAAGCGCAGCATCGCCGAGGTCGCTAGCCTTCAGGTCGTCGAGCTTGGTGACCAGGTTGGCTCCTGTGGCCTTTGCAAGCTTCTCCATGTCGCTCTTCTTGACCCTGCGAACTGCGTATATCTTCTCCTTCCCGAGGTAGTGCTGGGCGAGGTCGTCGATGCCCTTCTGGCAGAACAGCACCGTGGCTCCCGACTTCTTGACGATATCGACCATTTTCCTCAGCATGTTCTCCTCTTCGTCGAGGAACGCATGCAGCTGGCTCGGGTCGGTGATTTCGATCTTCGCATCGATTTCAGTCTTCTTGACCTCAAGTGCAGAATCGACCAAAGCAATCTTCGCCTTCTCGACCTTCTTAGGCATTGCGGGGTGAACAGCTTCCTTGTCGACGATTATCCCGGAGATCATCTGGGTGTCGTCCGTTGAGCCGCCCTGTTTCTTCACGATCTGGATGTTGTCGTCGTCGACAAGCCATTTGCCGTCCTTCTTCTCTGCTACGGCGCTCACAGCCTTCACTGCTACGTCCGCGAGCAGGTTCCTTGAAGCCGAAACGCTCTTCGAGATCATCGCCGTGCGGGCGATGTCCATGAGCGTCTCCTTGTCATCAGGAGACACAGAAATCGCAACGCTATCGAGTATCTCCCTCGCCTTCACCGCGGCTAATCTGTAGCCACCGGATATGACTGTTGGGTGGACGTTCTGCTCGATCAGAGCCTCCGCCTTTTTCAGGAGCTCGCCTGCGAGGATGACTGCGGTTGTCGTTCCGTCTCCGCACTCCTCGTCCTGTGTCTTCGCAACCTCGACGAGCATCTTCGCCGCCGGGTGCTCAACATCAATCTCCTTCAGAATCGTCACGCCGTCGTTCGTGATGACGACGTCGCCCATACTGTCCACAAGCATCTTGTCCATGCCCCTTGGGCCCAGCGTGCTCCGGACGGCATCTGCGATGGCTCTAGCTGCGCTGATATTGTTGAACTGCGCGCCTTTTCCCTTCTCTCTCTTGGTTCCTTCCTTCAGGATGAAGATCGGTGTCTGTCCTATCAATTTCATACCTCCATTTCCGTTATCTGGATTGACGAGATTCCGCGAGAATTCCCTGCGGGTAGGAGTTTGTATATGTTAGAACTTCTATATAAGAGTTGTCATAAGCTACTGCTCGGTGGTTCTCATCCCGAACAGACTCGCCAGTTGTACCGATATGAACTGAGTGCTCCTATCGGTTTGACATGCCTCATCAGACTCATCAGGATTCCAAGTGGGACTTTCCTATGCCCGTGTGATTGTCTACAAGTTCAATCGTCTGTAGCGAATCCATCTAGCAAGGTTGACTGCAATGCGAGAGACGTTACGTGTGTGAGCATGGACGATGTTTTATCTAGCTGCTCTCTGTATGCCCGACCTCGTTCCTATGTTTGTAGTTCCATACGTGAATTTGAAGAATCGTACGCTTACGAAACGCGCATACGCTCGCGGAGAGATGTCCGAGTTTGCGTCGAAGCTCTCGGACAGTTTCAAGATGCTCTATGTCGCTGATGAGGACGGGATCACGAAGAATAAACCGCAGCTCGACATCGTGGGCGAAATCGCCGAAGAGATTCCTACACTGTACGAGGGGGGAGTTCGGTTTGCGAACAACGTGATTGACATGCTTATCACGGGCGCGGAGAAGGCCGTAATAGGTACCGCGACTCTTGCGAGCCTAGACGACCTTAGAGGAGCCTTTAAGCTTTCAGATAACATTACGTTCAAAGTAGACTACCGGGATGGGATCGTGAGTTTTGACCCCGCTATTGCTGGCAGAGCCTTCATCGACCTTTCTCGGGACGTTTGTGCGGTCGGCATCACCGACTTCATCGTCCCGACCAGTCTTGCCAAGGAAGCTGTGGCAGCGAAACGGGAACTCGGTTTCTCCCTAGGAGTCTTCGCTTCGGTGTCCGAGAGTTCCAGCCTGGAGACGCTCGGCGCGGACTACATCGTTTCGGAGGATTTCGGGAGACTGGTTGGCAATGAGTGACCTTGAGACAAGCATCGCAATGTTGTTCAGGCGGAAAGGCAAGGAGTCCCTGACAGAACGTGAATTCGTTTTCTCCGCGTCGATGGAGACCCGATGGTTCTCGCCCAAGGAGGCCCAGACGCTGCTGGATGCTGGAATATCGGGAGGCTATCTGCAGAGGAAGAATGGGGACGTGTTCCCGACATTCGATTTCTCGAAAGTTGAAGTGCCCCTGGACTACAAACCGACGAAGGAGATGCTCGACCAAGTGCCCAAGGCAAACCAAGATTTCTTCTCAGAGATGGTCGACAGGATCGTGAAGACGAAATCCGTGTCCAAGAGAGAGGTTGTTTCGAGAGTCAACAAGAAACAGGAGTTGCTCGGCATAGATGTTGAGCCGGCTGCACTTCTCGTTGCTTCGGATTACGGTCTATCAGTAGAGAGTGCATTCATAGCGCGCGCGACCACCGAGATACTGGGCAGAGACTTCCACTGAATTCTTCTGTTTCTAGTCCTTCTGCATCCTTATCAGATCCGCAAGAGTGAGCGCCGAAGTGCTCATGCCCTTCGCGACCTGCGTGTCGACAACTTTTTCTCGGAGCTTTATCCCCAGCTCTTTCTCGAGCTTCCTGATGACCTTGTCGTCAGGCCTCATCTGGTCGGTCTCGATCTTGCTGACTATTGTTTGACGTTCATTGATCTTCATCGCGAGATTCTTCTGTGTCATTCCCTTGCTCGAGCGCGCATTCCGTATGCGCTCCGCGAAATCCTCCACCAATTCATCCTTTCCCATTCCCTCGAGGACGTCTTTTGGTTTCGCTCTCAGGTTTCGGATCTCGAGCCTCTGAGTTACCACGGGGATCGGTCCCATTTCTTTCTCGGGCGCCTTTTTCGATTCGATGCCGAACTTTGAGCATTCGGAGCAAACCGCAAGCTGGACTCCTTCGATGGTCACCTTCTTGCAGAAGGTGACGTCCTTACCGCAGAGCTCGCACATCATGAAAACCACACATCTGGACTAGGAAGCCAAAGAATAAATAGAGTATTTAACCTTATATAATTGCCAGCTCGGTATGAAGCGTTGTAACGAGGTGTAGTACATTGGAACAGGACCAACCAAGCCCGATGTTGGAAGAAACTCATAGGAAGATTTCGGTCCTTGAGGAAAGAAACCTCGAGCTCGTCGAAGAAGCTCGCCGAGTAGAAGGAGAGAAGAGATTCGTCGAGGGGGAGCTCGTTCGGCTCCAGAAGGAGTTGAAGAGGCTCAAGGCCGAGCTGGAGAGGCTCAAGGCGCCACCGCTCATAATAGGGCAGATCAAGGATGTTCTGGCGGACGGGAGAGTCGTGGTGAAGAGCTCGACTGGACCCGACTTCATCGTCAGCACATCCGACTACGTGTCAACGGAATTGCTCATTGCGGGCGCGCGCGTGGCATTGAACAAGCAGACCCTTGCGGTCATGGGAGTGTTACCCCCGTCTCTCGATCCAATCGTGATCGGCGCGGAGATAATTTCCAAGCCGGATACTCTCTACGACGACATCGGTGGCATGGAGGACCAGATCCTGGAGGTACGCGAGGCCGTCGAGGATCCGCTGCTGAGGCCGGAGCTGTACAAGAAGGTAGGCATAGACCCGCCTAAGGGTGTTCTGCTGGTCGGTCCTCCAGGTACTGGCAAGACACTGTTGGCCAAGGCAGTCGCCAAGCAGACCAACGCGACTTTCATCAGGTTTGTAGGTTCAGAACTCGTTCAGAAGTACATAGGTGAAGGTGCGAGACTGGTCAGGGAGCTGTTCGACCTTGCTAGGCTGAAGGCGCCTTCGATTGTGTTCATCGACGAGATAGACAGCGTAGGTGCGAAGAGGCTCGAGCTCGCGACCTCTGGAGACAGAGAGGTCCAGAGGACTCTCATGCAGCTCCTCGCTGAGCTGGACGGTTTCAACCCGCTGGGCGAGGTCAAGATCATCGGCGCTACGAACAGACCAGATATTCTGGACGAGGCGCTTCTGAGGCCTGGAAGGTTCGACAGGATCATCGAGATACCGATGCCCAACTTCGAGTCGAGGACCGCTATATACAAGATCCACTCGAAACGCATGAACCGTGACCCCACTGTCAATCTCGAGGAGCTGTCCGCGAAGTCCGAAGGTTCGACAGGCGCGGATATCAAGGCCATTTGCACGGAGGCCGGCATGTTCGCGATCAGGGAGAACAGGGACATAGTGACGATGGTCGACTTCGAGAAGGCAATCTTGAAGGTCCTGGACGAGGACGAGGACAAAGGGATGGCATCCGGCCCGATGTTCGCCTAGGCGAGGATTTCGAAAACCCTATGCGGAGGTCACTTCTCCGCTTCTTCTTCCATATCCTTTTCTATCACGAACGCACCGATATAGCCGCACTTCTTGCAGTGGTATTTGTAGCCCGTGATTAACCCACTCTCGTAGTACAGGTCGGCAGAGCCACATTCCGGGCATGTGAGGACTGTCTTCGGTCTTTTCACATGACCTTCAGCATTGAGCGAGGAAATAACCGTTTGCTAGTACTGGTTGATCTCAGCTTTCATGAATTCCCTCATGAGCGTGGTCGCGTAGCATCCCTTGGTCAGGGTGAACTGGAACGTGGCCTCACCCTCGCCCACATTGATCGCGAGGTCCTTGTATGACGAGAGGATCTCTCTCCTCGAACCTTTTGAGGACGCCTCCCTAAGTCCGACTATCTGGAAATCCAGTTTCGATATTTCCTCGGCCTCGACTATCTTCCTCTCAATCTCCCCCATCCTCCCGTCAGCGAAGACCGATTCAGTTCCATAAAGAAGACCGCTGACGAAAGCCTTACCCTCCTTCGCGTTGCGCGTAGCCTTCTCAAGATTATCGACGGAGACGAGAATCGAATTGTCGTGGTCAGGGACGTTCGTCTTGCTCAGAGGCAGTACCAGGTCCCCTACCTCTGGCTCTCTTAACGACATGCCCTTTCTGATCCTCTCACTCAGAATGCGGTTGAACAGGAATGACTGGTACGCGTGGACGAACATCATGAGGAGGTTGTACGGCAGCAGCCTGAGAGCCCCCACGTAGTCGGCCGGGTGGTCCTTGATATGTCCTATCATCGTGCGCTCGAAGCTGAGCTTCATCGGGAACTCGCGGAAGGCCCTTTCGAAGTCCCTCGTCTCTTGCAGCGCCCGCCTGGCATCGTTCGCTTCCGAACTCTCCTCGTCCATGGGGTTCGCAACATACCTCATCACGGCCCCTTCGAAATCGCCGCGAATCAGGTCTTTCCCGATCAGATGCGTGATGGGCCTGACAGAACCGAATCTCTGGATGCCGAAAAAGTTGGGGAATCCTCCGATCGAGTCTAGCTTCGCCTTGACCGAATCGCAGACGGCCTTCGCATCTACGCCAGCATCGATGTCCGCGACCCCTATCTTGAACCTGTTCCCGACGAGGTCGCCTATGGAAATCATCCGCCTTGCCCTGTATGCGTCAAGAATCTCGACATCTGGTATAGTGAGCGATTGCACGGCCTCGATAGGCGCATTGAAGGACATCAGCTGAGTTGACACGGAGCGCCCGTCCTTAGTGCCCGCGAAACCGATCTTCGCTCTGCCGATCCTGAGGTTGCTCCCAAGCCTGCGGACCAGCCTATTGGCCTCCCAGTTCCTGTGCCACACCTTGGCGATGACGAACTTGCCCTCGGGGTCAGCTGGCGGCAGAATGGAGATCTCGTCTACCTGAAAGTCCTCCGGAGTCTTCCGAAGCTTTCCCCC
>JALHSX010000020.1 GCA_022865445.1 Thermoplasmata archaeon
CTGAGGAAAGGGCACGCGTTTTGATCATTCCCGTCCGGGACGTCAACCGCTATTCCGTCTGGGTGAATCACATCGAGTCATATGTCCCGCCTTTCGATACTGTGTTCTCCAACAGCGACCTGACAAGATCTCTTTTCAAGCAGGCAGGCTATGAGGTCTGCAGGACCAAGGCGTACAACCCAAAGGAGTACTCCGCCACCGAGATCAGGAGACGCATTGTCTCGGATGAGAAGTGGACTCACCTCGTGCCTGGGCCAGTTGCCAGATTCCTCGAAGGTATCGATGCGAGACAGAGGCTGCTCGATGCTGGCATGAGCCCTCAGAAGAAGAAGGGTGGATGCGTTGCTCGCTGAGGACGTCGGCAGGCTGCTCAGGTCGAAGGGCCTCACCGTTTCCGTTGCGGAATCATGCACCGGGGGTAGACTAGGTGACATGTTGACTGACGTTCCGGGAAGCAGCGACTACTTCCTCGGCGGCGTCATATCGTACAGCAACGACGCAAAGGTGGGTCTTCTAGGCGTCAACTCCAAAACGCTGAAGGCGAAAGGGGCGGTCAGCGAGGAAGTGGCTATCCAGATGGCCGATGGAGCGAGAACCAAGCTCGGTGCAGATATCGGAATCGGCATCACTGGGATTGCTGGGCCAGCTGGCGGAACTCCAACAAAACCTGTCGGACTCGTCTACATTGCGGTGAGTTCCCTAGGATCATCGGAGTGTTCTAGGAACGTGTTCAGAGGATCGAGGTCTTCGATCAAGGATCAATCGGCTCGGAAGGCGTTGGAGATGCTAGGGGAATTCTTGGAAAAGACCGAGTAAGCCCCGTCTTTGGCATTGTGATGTCTTTCTTTTCGAGCTGCGAAGATATTTATACCAACACCTTGATTTTATAACGCGCGTCGCACGCGCGCGAAGGCTTTCTGATGTCAGAAGGGGATGTCCAGAGGATACCCACTGGGGTAGCCGACTTCGACTCTATCATACAAGGAGGATTGCCAGCTGGCTCAGTAGTATTGCTGCTCGGGGATGTTGGCGGCGGAGGACATGAGTTCGCCCTCACATCAGCAGCGAAAATCGGCATCGTGAAGGAGTTCCCAGATACAAGGTCATTCATGCTCGGAGATGCTGGCAAGAACGGAGTCCTTCCAGACAAGATGTGTTACATCACCTTCTCGCGATCTAGGAACGACATCCTGCAGGACGTCAGGCTCTCATTCAACAAGGATTTCTATGAGTCTCTCAAGACGAATCTGCTGTTCAAGGACTTCTCGAAGGACTACTTCATGCACACCGTCGTTCCCACATCTTGGCTAGATTCAGAGGAGACCCAAGGCATCTTCTCAGACAAGAAGAAGGACGGGCTCCTTGAATCTCTCGTCGACTTCCTGGACGTGAACGCGCCGAAAAGCATGGTGATCATGGATTCTCTGACGGACCTTGTGGTCTCCGAGACGATCCCGTTCCAGGACGTCGTCGCGTTGCTGAAAGGAATCCAGCGAATGGCCAAGAAGTGGAGTGCCGTGTTCTATCTTGTCTTGACGGATGAGATACTCGACAGGAAACGCCAGCAGATGATTATCGACAGCGTTGATGGCGTGCTCAAGTTCGAATGGGCGAAGTTCCATCACACGTCCAAACGTCAGCGGTACCTCTATGTGGAGAAATTCATGAGCGTTCTGCCGCATCTTGACCAAGAGAGGATAGCGCGCTTCGCCACGCTCATTACATCTCAGAGTGGTTTCGTCGTGATAAACACCGAACGGGTGGGGTGATCCTATGGCAGTGAACAGGGTTAGGACAGGAATCGATGGTCTGGACGAGATGCTTCAGGGCGGGCTGCCCGAGAACCACATCGTGGTGGTGATGGGATCCTTCGGGACGGGCAAGACAACACTGGGTCTTCAGTTCATAGTCGAGGGCTTGAAGCACGAGGAGCCCTGCATATTCATCTCACTCGAAGAGGACAAGGACTCCATCACCAAGAACGCGTCTTCGTTCGGCTGGGATCTCTCAGGCGCTATTGATAAGAAGAAGCTCGGACTATTCAAACTCGAACCGTCAGATGCGAAGACCACCATTGTCCGCATCAAGAGCGAGCTCCCCAAGTTCATCAAATCCTTCGGCGCCAAGAGGGTCGTGCTCGATTCCGTTTCCCTGCTCAACATGATGTTCACGGACGAGAACGAGCGCCGGTCCAACCTCTTCAATCTGTGTCAGCTTCTGCGCAGCACCGGAGCCACGGTCCTACTGACAGCCGAGGTCAAGGATGAGAACCCTAGGTCATCCAGAGACGGCCTGGCGGAGTACACGGCTGATGGCGTCCTGCTCCTTCAGTCTGATGAGAGCAGAGAGGGCGGCGAGGTCCAGCTGACGGTAAGGATCCTGAAGATGAGGCGGACCAACCATTCCAGGCGCGTCAAGCCATACTCGATCACCGACAAAGGCATAGTCGTGCACGCGGGTGCGGAGATCTTCTAGGACTTGCCAAGGAGCGAGCGGCGGACGGCATCCTCCATCCGGTGCTCTTCTGTATCCTTTGACTTGTCCCACTTGGAGACGATCTCCTGGTTCAGCACCGAACCGAGTCTCCGAAGTCCTTCGGTTATCGTGGTGTCCGAAGGATACGTGAAGTTCAGTCTCAGACTGTTGGTGCCATCCTTCGGGTCTGCGAAGAACGCCTTCCCTGTGACGAACGCCACTCTCTTCCTCAACGCCTTCTGGAGAAGCTCCGCTGAATCCATCTGCTCGGGGAGGGTCACCCAGAGGAACATGCCGCCTTCGGGTTTTGTCCATTCGATCCCTTCAGGCATGAACTCGTCCATGCCGGATAGCATCAGTCGCATCTTGCGCTTGTACAGCTGTTTGATCTTCTCGATTTGCGGATCGATGTGACCCCTGACGATATACTCATGCGCTATCCTCTGTCCGAGGACGTTCGTACACACGTCGGCGGACTGTTTTGCGATTATCAGCTTCTTCAGTATCTCAGGGTCGGCGACGACCCATCCAACCCGCAGACCAGGAGCGAGTATCTTCGAGAAAGTGCTGATGTAGACAACTCTTCCCTCGTCGTCCCAGTGTTTCAGCGGAGGGATATGGTCTCCTTCGTATCGGAGGTCTCCGTATGGATCGTCCTCTAGCACGATGAAATCGTACTCGAAGGCCAGATCAACCAGCTTCTTCCTGTTCTTCTCCGGCATCGTGACGCCGGCAGGGTTCTGGAAATTGGGCAGGACGTAGACTATCTCAGGAGGATTGGCTCTCTTGCTCAGCCTCTTCA